>JAGAWD010000433.1 GCA_017941585.1 Olsenella sp.
CAAGGGCATAGTCAAAGGGATTCTTGTTCTCATACCACATGTCACACAGCTCGTCCATCACATACATGCCCAGCTCGTCGCAGGCGCGCAGCATCCCCTTGCTCATGGGGTTATGGGCGGAGCGCACGGCGTTGTAGCCCCACTCCTTCATGATGCGAATCTTGCGATAGCTCGCGACATCGAGATCGATGGCACCCAGAATACCGTTGTCGTGGTGGATGCAGCCACCCGCAAGCTTCGTCTCGCGTCCGTTGACGAGAAGCCCGCGCGGCCCCCACTCGAGGGTGCGAATGCCAAAGGTCACGCAATCCTCGTCGAGCGGGGTGACGTCGGCGACCGCGTCGCCGCCGAAAGCCGCATCGCCCTCGACGAGGCGAATGCGACACTCGTAGAGGTTAGGTGCCTCGGCGCTCCATAGCCTGGCATCGGGTATGGCGACCTCCACGCTCGAGACCCATCGCTCGTCAGCCGACGCGGAGGGGCGCGTGTTTCCCAATCCACTCGCGGCAGAGGCCACCTGGGCGCCGTCGCGCACTATGTCCACAAGAACGGCCGCGCCCTCCCCTGCGTTGTGCGTCACGTCAACCATGACGTGCGCCGCCTCCGCGCCGGTGGGGTCGATCGACACCGTGCGAACCGCGATTCCGTCGAGGTCAATACGGCGCAACGGACGCACGACGAGTCGAACCGGGCGGTAGATGCCAGAGCCCGAGTACCAGCGCGAGTTGGGTACCTTGCTATTGTCCGCAACGACGGCAAGCACGTTCTTCTCGCCATAGCGAAGGGCACCGTCGAGACAGACGTAGAAGCCCGAGTAGCCATAGGCGTTAAACGCGATCTTCTCGCCGTTGAGGTAGACGCTCGCGTTGCGGTAGACACCCTCGAACTCGAGGGTCACGCACGCGTCGCACCACCCCTCGGGCGCGACGATCTCGCGCTCGTAGCGGTAGACGCCACCCTCGAAGTACGCGCCCGCCCCGCCGCTCGGAGCATTTGCGTCGCGTCCCTCGCCAAGCATCGCGTCGTGCGGAACCGAGACGGCCTCGCCCTCTCCCTCCGCCTCCGCAGAACGCCAGAATCGCCAACCCTCGCACATCTCGATAGTGGTACGCATGATAGCCCCCGTCAGTAGCCTAACCGCAGCCGTCGCTGCGGACGTTATTCGAAGTTGCAATGCTACAGTCGCAAAGCTTCTGTCGCAATGCCTCTGTCGCAATGCCCCTAACTTTAGGACAGTGGCGCCAAAAACACAGGGGCGGTGGCGGGCGTTCCGACAGACGGCTCGCGTGGCAGCAAAGAAATGCGCGTTTCGACTCGCATTTACGGCTTGCCATCCGTCGAAAGTGCATCACAATAAGCAAGCAACCCTACGCAAGCGCGGGCTCGCTGCGGCGGCAGTCACCACTCCTGCCGACAACGAGCGACCATGGGGGTGGTGCACGCCGCCCAGAAAAGAGGCATTATGGCAGCAACGGCAGTAAAAGCCAAGGTAGAACGCCAATACTCCCTCGGCGAGGAGATAGCCAACTCGATCTCGCACGGCGTGGGGGCGCTACTGTCCATAGCGGCCCTCGTGCTTCTCATCGTATTTGCCTGCATCCACGGCGGCGGCACCAGGGTCCTGGCCGCGGTGATGATGGGAGTGTCCCTCCTGCTCGAGTTTCTTTTCTCGACGCTCTACCACGCCCTCGCACACCCCGGCGCGAAGCGCGTGTTCCGCATCCTCGATCACAGCGCCATCTACCTACTCATTGCAGGCAGCTACGCGCCATTCGCCCTCATTACGCTGAGGGAGCGCGGCGGGTTACAGCTCGCGGCCATCGTCTGGGGAATCGCCGTCGTGGGCATCGTGGCCGAGTGCTTCCTGCGCGAGCGTCAGCCCAAGTGGCTCTCCGTTGCGATCTACCTCGCGCTTGGCTGGATGGTCGCCTTCCACATGACCGACATTGTCGAACTCCTGCCACCCGCAGCCTTTGGGCTTCTTCTGGCGGGAGGACTCTGCTACACCATCGGATGCGCCTTCTACCTTGCAAAGCAGGTGCCCTACATGCACTTCGTGTGGCACCTCTTCGTGCTTGCCGGCGCCATCTGCATTACGCTCTCGGCAATGCTTTTCATCGTGTAGTCATATGCTCGGCACAGATTGACCTCGAGTGAACAACTGCCCGAGGGGTCGGAGCGCAAATTGCCCTCGAGTGGACGATTGG
>JAGAWD010000434.1 GCA_017941585.1 Olsenella sp.
AGGGGCGGCCTCTCGGCCGCCCCCGTCAGTCCATCTGTTCCGCCCGGCTACTTCACCAGCACGAAGCCCACCTTGCCGTCGGGCCCCGTGGCGTACACCCTGGCCTGCATGGCCGCGTTCATCTCCTCCAGGTCCTCCCAGGCGCCGAAGGCCCACAGAAGGTCCTCCAGCATCTGCTGGTCGGAGGGGACCAGGTCGGGGTCCACCCCGTCGAGCATCTGGCCCAGCGTCATGGGCTCGTGGTCCTCCAGGTGGTACACGGTGTCGAAGTCGGGGAGCTTCCAGGCGGTGGCTGTGGCGGTCATTGCGGTCCTCCGTTCGGTCGGGATGGCTTCCTCCACCCCTAATGCTATCGTATTGCTAAGCGCTTTGCAATGGCTAAGCGTATGCCCATAGAATCCACATATTGCTAAGCGCTTAGCCATGGAGTACCATGGGTGGGGACGGCTGGGAGAGATTGGGAGGGAACCATGCAGACGCTCGAGGCGGTAAGGCACATGTGCGACAGCTCGGGGCAGAAGATCGCCGAGGTCTCGAAGGCCATAGGCCGCTCGCGCGCCTTCCTCTCCAACATGCTCACGCGCGGCAACAACCCCCGCATCGACACGCTCATCAGCATCGCCCGTGCGTGCGGCTACAGGGTCGTCCTAGAGGGCCAGGGCGAGAGGATCGAGCTCGAGCCAACCCCAGGCGCACAGGAGTAGCCGCCTCAGCTCTTTCCGCCATCGCCAGGGCCCGTGCCGATCTCGGCCGCGCGCGCCCTTGCGATGCTCTCCTCCTCCCCATACCAGCGCATGCGGTACTCCCAGGCGCCCATCGTGACGCCGACCTCCCTCATGTCCTGCTCCTTCTCGGCGGCCGTGTCCTGGACGATCGAGTCGTCGAACTGCACGCGGAGCTCGCCCTCGTCAGGGATCGTCTCGCCGAAGCTGCGCGACATGTGGAGAAGGGCATGAGAAATGCCGGTGATGGCGCCCTCCAGGCCGTTCTCGTGCCGGCGGATGTTCCTCATCAGCGCGGAGTTGTCGCTGGATACTTCCGTGGCCGTCTTGATGTACCCGCGAGAGTCGTTCACGTCGAAGTACTGCAGCCCGAAGCCGCAGAGGTCGCCGAGCATCTGCAGGGCCACGCGGAAGGCCTCTATCTGCGAGCCCGTGCGCAGCGCCGGCGCGAACTCCTGGATCGTGTCCTCCGTGCTCATGACCTTGCGGAAGACGGTGCAGTCCTGCTTGCCGAAGGGGATCGTGACGGTCTTGTTCCCCTCTGTCGAGCGGTCGAAGAGCACGTCGGAGAGGAACACCCGCATCTTGGAGAGGTCGACCTCGTTGATGAGCGCGTCGAAGGTGAGGTCGACCGCCTGGACAGCGTCGACGGCATCGGCGAAGACGGACTGCCCGTAGGGCGACATGTCTACGCGCGTGTTGGTGACGGCGGGCTTCACGATGCCGAACGTGGGATGGGGGCATCCCGTGTCGTAGAGCGGGGAGACACCCACGGGAAGGAGCTCGTTGCCCTCGTGGTCGAAGCATACGGTGACGATTCTATAGGTCTCGGAGTCGATAACGAGCGGGTCTGTGTTCTCCTCCCCTCCCATGGGCGAGAAGGGCTGGCCGCCTCCGCGCAGGTGCATCTGCAGCTGGTCGACCGCCTTCCCGCGATAGAAGGCGCGGGTTACGAAGGCGCACTCCGTGATGCCGTCCTCGTCCCAGGTGAGCGGGATCACCATGCGCGCGTCGTAGTGGCGGATGCGGACCTTCTTCCTGTCGAGGTCGAGCCACAATGCCCAGGCACCAGTTCCAAGCCCGAACGCCCGCACGACAGTGGCCTGCGCCTGCGCCATGAAGTTAGTGGAAGAGAAGAACTCGCCGATCCAGTCAGTCGCCCTCTGGTCCTCGCAAACGACCTTGACGTCCTCGTTCAGG
>JAGAWD010000435.1 GCA_017941585.1 Olsenella sp.
AGCACATCTCGACCGGCGACCAACCCAACTAGCCACCAAAGCCAAGTCGATCTCCCGATCTCTTGCGTGAATCTCCCGCAGTGCCTGGAGCGCCAAGGAACAAAAAAGGGTCCCGCATATGCGCGGGACCCCAGTCAGGATGGCAGATTGCGAGATGCTAGTCGAGGTCGCTGAAGTCCGAGGGGGCCGACGTCGAAGAGTAGGAGACGGGCTCGGGCTCGGGTGCCGGAGCGGGCTGCTGCTGACGAACGGGAGCAACCTGAGACTTGTTGGCCGATCCGTTGGGGATGCTGATCCTCTGCTGCGGGAAAACGGAGTCTGCGTCATCGATGAAGTGCTGCAGGAGCTTCTTGTACTCGGCTCGGAAGTCCTCGCGGGACTGCTTGAGGCGATCGATCTCGTCGAGCTCGTTCTGCTTCTCCGCAAGGGCCTGACGGATGACTTCGCGGGCCTTCTGGTCGGCCTCGTTGCGAATGTTCTCGGCATTTGTGCGGGCGTCGGCAATGAGCTTGTCGGCGCTCTGCTGGGCAACGATGAGCACCTGGGAGATCTGTCGCTCGGTTGCGGAGAAATCCGCAACGGTGGCAGAGGGAGAGGGTGCCGGTGCCGGTGCCGGTGCGGAAACGCTCTGCTCCTTGAGCTGGGCAACCTGCGCCTGCGCGGCAGCGAGCTGCTGCTCCGAAGTGTTCAGGCGACCCTTCAGGTCTGCGATCTTCTGGAGCATTGCGTCAACCTCGCTCGCCAGCTGATCGAGGAAGGCATCAACCTCTTCGGTGTTATAGCCGTCCTCATGCTTTTTTGCCTGCGAGAACGTCATCTGCTCAATGTCTGCTGGAGTGATAGCCATCTCTGCTCCCTTTCAAATGTCTCTCCTGCTATGCCACCAGTGCGGTTCAACTTAGCATAGTATATCGAATCTAGAACAAGAAACCTTGCAAAAGACGAAGAACCACCACCGCCACGACGGGCGAGAAATCAAGCCCCCCGAACGGCGGCATGATTCGCCTGAACAGCCCGACATAGGGCTCAACCAGCTTGACAAGGACTTCGTACACGTCCCGGACGAGCGGGATGTCCGTCACGGGAAGCCAAGACAGCACAACCTCGATCAAAATGAGAATCTGATAGGCGTCAAGAAGCCGAAAGATCAGTATGCGTATCACTCGATGTCCTCCGAACACGGGAGTCCGAACCCGCGGCATGACAGAAGCTGAGCCAGTCGCACAAAATGACGCCTCGGCGGCATGGCCGACTCGTCACGCCGCCGAGGCGTCGGCACTCACGAAAACTTATTTGCGTTTCGCAAGATCGCGCGTTCGCGCCAGAGCCGCGTCAATAGCCTCCTCAACGCCTTCCACGAGGTACGGCTCAAGCGAACGAAGTCCCGCCGCAGTCGTCCCACCGGGCGAGGTGACCCGTTCCATATAGGAACGCGGATGCTCCCCGGAATCCAGCAGCTGCTGGCAGACGCCACGCATGGTGGAGAGCACCATCTCCCTGCAATCGGCTGCGGGAAGACCGTTCTCCACGCCCGCGCGGGTCATGGCGTCCACCATGAGCGCGATGTAGGCGGGACCGCAGCTCACCACCGCGCCCTCGGCATCGAGCTGGTCCTCTCGCATGACCTTGGCAGACCCGAGCGCGCCGAATATCGTGCAGGCGAGGCGAATGTCGTCGTCGGTGGCTCTGGTACCGCCGCAGACGGCAGTGGCGCCCGACAGCACCTGCACGGGAAGGTTCGGCATCACGCGCACGACGCGCGAGGAGGGAAGCATCTGCTCGAGCGCCGCCAG
Organism: Olsenella sp.; assembly: GCA_017941585.1. Taxonomy (GTDB): domain Bacteria; phylum Actinomycetota; class Coriobacteriia; order Coriobacteriales; family Atopobiaceae; genus Olsenella_J. The sequence continues at coordinate 1,794 of JAGAWD010000435.1, forward strand.
GGGCACGCCCGCAGCGATGGAGATCACGGCAGAGCCATCCAACAGGTCGGCAAATTCCCCCACCACGGCCGGGAGGATCTGGGGCTTGACCGCAAGAACGGTGACATCGGGCTTCTGCGCAAGCATCTCGCGCGCGGCGTCGAACGTGCGCATGCCAAGCTTTCCGAGGGTCTCGCGCCGCTCTGCTGACGGATCGGCAACGAGCACACTCCCGCAATCGGCGACACCTGAGCCGACCAGCCCGGCGGCGATGGCGCCGCCCATGGCACCGGCACCGACTACGGCCACGGTCGATTCGATCTTCTCCATGGCGCTACCGCTCGATCGTTCCATCGGAAACGAGCTTGTCGAGGTCGGCCTGAGCAAGCTCGACGCCCTGGGGCATTACCGCAAAAACGCGATCCCCCAGCTCGTCGACACGACCACCGATACCGCACGCAAGACCAAAGGAGAAGTCGAGGATGCGCTTTGCAGTCTCGATGTTGGTGTTCTTGAACACGAGGACCACCGGCTGGTTCGTGCGAACGCGTCGAACCACCATCTGGACGTCGTCGTAGGAGACGGGCTTCAGCACATAGGGAGGCAGTTGGCCGGAGTTTACGCGAGGAACCGGCTTGAGGCCGATGTCGCCGGGCGTGTGGCCGTCGGTCGTGTTGCCGAGCACGCTACCGTGGGAGGCGTATCCCGAATGCTGCTGGGGAATGGCGGCAGTCTCCTCGATTCCCTCCCCGTAGCCTTCGCGGTACTCGCTGGGACGCGGTGCATATTCCGGACGCGGGGCAACCGTGCTCTGGTAGCCACTGGCGGAAGCTGCGGCAGTCCCGTTGTCCAGAGGACGGCCGGAGCGCGTGTACACGGAGACGCTCTCCGCCTCGGGGCGTCGGCTGTTGCCCAGAAGACCGGTGCCCTCATGATGGTCGCGGGCACCGTTCTCGGGCAGGTCGTCATACTCGTCGTCGTAATAGTCGTCGTCATAGTAGTCATCGTTCGCGGGACGAAGCCTGTCCCTGATGTTGTCGAGGAAGCCCATTGCACTACCCTACCTTCCCGGCTGACATAGTCGCAGCCAATCGATCGTCGTCAACGCAGCCTATTTCAACACGTAACCTTGATTGAAAACCGTTCTTCCAAGCCTAACGAGAGTGGAGCCCTCTTCTATCGCAATCTGAAAATCATCACTCATTCCGCAGGACAGTTCCTCGAGCGGGGCCCCAAAGGCATCCCTCAGGTCGTCGCGCAGCTCCCTGAGACCCGAAAACGTGCTTCGGGCACGCGACTCGTCCCCCTTGGGAGCCATCGTCATGAGCCCACGCACGTCGATGCCCGGCAGGGCGAGGATGCTCTCGAAGACGCCCCTTACCTCGTCTGGCGAAAACCCAGACTTCGACTCCTCCCCAGACACGTTCACCTCCAGGAGGACGGGTGCGCGGAGCTCCCGCGCGAACGCCCTCTTCGATATTGCCTGGGCAAGGTGCTCCGAGGAGACCGAATGTATGAGTGCGACGTTGCCAAGAACCTGGTTAATCTTGTTGACCTGCAGGTTGCCGATCATGTCGAAGCGCACGCCCGCCATCTCCGGATGTCCGGCCACGCCCTCCAACTTGCGCTTGAGCTCCTGCGGGCGGTTCTCGCCGAACGCACGGTACCCCGCCTGCCAGGCGAGGACAACCTCGTCCACGCCGACGGTCTTGGACACGGCTATGATGCCGACATCCTCTGGTCGCCTCCCCGACCGCGCGCAGGCGTCGCCCACGCGCGAGAGGATGGCCTCCCTCCTCTCCCTCAGAAAAGAGAGGTAGGCCTCTCGTTCCTCATGAGTCAAGTCCAATCACCTCCTGACGCCGCTCTCGCACGCTCCCCGCATGAACGCAATCGCGCCATGGCGTCCACACGAGCCATTCTCGGCGCGATACGAGTAGAACCGATCCGTCGCGCGCGGGGTCGAGACGGCGCAGTCGAGTATCGACTCGCGCGCCACCCCCTCGCCGACAAGGGTGTCGACAACGGCCGTCGCGAGGTCAAGGTGGCGTTCCCCCACAAGGACCGTCGAGCCAAACTCGACCTCGAATCTCTCCGCAAGCTCCGACGAGACCTCGTAGTCCCCGCCGGCAATGTGCGGGCCGATGTAGGCGAGGGTCTTGCATGCGGATGCACCCGTCTGCGCAGAAAGCGTCCGCAGGGCCTTCGCGGCAATGCGCGCCATCGTACCGCGCCATCCCGAGTGGACGACGGCGAAGCCGCCCTCCTGAACGAGAATCAGGGGCACGCAGTCAGCAAAGCACAGGAGCACGGGAACGCCCGGCACCGTGCAAACGACGCCATCCGCACCCGCGCGTGCCTCGTCGCAACAGCGCGCCACCTGTTCGGCATCGGATGACTCCACGACCACGATGTGGTCCCCGTGAACCTGTCGGGGATTCACGAGACGGTCGCAAAACTCGGTCGCGTCGAGGGCCGCGAGCAGCCTCTCCCTGTTGCTCTCCACCGCATCAGAATCGTCGCCGCAGTCGAGAGAGAGGTTGAGCGAGGCATAGTCACCCAAGGAGCAGCCGCCGGCGCGCTCGCTAAACGCGAGCGTGACCCCGTTTGGGCAAGCGGGGTCGCCCAGCAGGGTCACGCCATGGGATTCGTATCTCAGAAGCCCCGGGACAGTCATGACTAGAGTCGGCTGTGCTTGAGGAAGTCGGGGATGTCGAACTCCTTGTCATTGTTGGAGCTCGACGGGTGCGAGGCAGCCGCCGCAGGAGAGGGGGCATGGGTGGCCGCGCGCTTCTGGGAGCCACGGTCGACGTTCAGGGTCGGCAGCGACACCTGGACGCTCGAGGTGTTGAAGCCCGTAGCGATAACCGTCACGCGCACCTGGTCTCCGAGGCTCTCGTCGACAACGGTGCCGAAGATGATGTTCGCCTCGGGATCGACGTTCTGGGCGACGAGGTCCGCGGCGTCGTTGATCTCCTGGATGCCGAGGTCCTTGTTGCCCGCAACGGACAAAAGGACGCGCGTGGCACCGTCGATGGAGGTCTCGAGCAGCGGGCTGGAGATGGCCTCGGCCGCGGCGTCCGCCGCGCGATTGTCGCCAGATGCGAGGCCAACGCCCATCATTGCGGTGCCGGCACCGCGCATGATGGTGCAGACGTCAGCGAAGTCGAGGTTGATGAGGCCAGGCACGGTAATGAGGTCGGTGATGCCCTGGGTACCCTGGCACAGTACGTCGTCCGCCATGCGGAAGGCCTCGAGGAAGGAGGTCTTCTTCTCCGAGAGGTCGAGCAGGCGATCGTTCGGGATGACGATGAGGGCATCGACGTTCTCGGAAAGCGTCTGGATGCCGTCAGCGGCACGGTTGGTGCGGGGACGGCCCTCGAAGGTAAACGGCTTCGTCACGACGCCAACCGTGAGGGCACCAACGTCGTTCTTCGCGATGTCGGCAACGACGGGTGCGGCGCCGGTACCGGTGCCACCACCCTCGCCCGCGGTGATGAACACCATGTCGGCACCAGAGAGCGCCTGCTTGATCTCGTCGTGGCTATCCTCGGCGGCCTCCGCACCAACCTCGGGGTTTGCGCCGGCGCCCAAGCCACGCGTGATGTCGGCACCGATGTGCACCTTGATGTCGGCGTCGGAAATCGCGAGCGCCTGCGCGTCCGTGTTGATGGCCACGAACTCGACGCCGCGAATCCCCTCCTCGATCATTCGGTTCACGGCGTTGGTTCCACCGCCGCCGACGCCGACAACCTTGATGACGGCAAGGTAGTTGCTGGGGATGTCGTTCTCGATCATTGTTCCTCCTCGCTTGGCGACGGTTTGGAAAACGTCTGCCTCTTCCCTTACGGGATCTGCCTCTTCCCTCACGGGTGCCGCCACATCAGTCTCTACGGTGACTCTCGCGGTACCGCCTTGTCCCTGTACGTTCTGCATCTTGCTGTGCTTCGTATCCATTGCTTCGTTTCTGTTCGTCGTTGTACTTGCCTCGCGGTTCGAAAACCCTAAACCTCAGGTAGAGATATACGGCTTTTCCAAAGCGCGATATATTTGCACACTTGAGCTTCTTGCGTCAACATTTTTGTTTGAATTGTGAAACCCAAAGGTCAGGACGGGTGAATTGATAAAAAAGCATCATTCAAGTAAAGATTGAGAGTTCGCAATCCGTCGCCACTCAACCGACATGCAGCTTCTAACCCTAAGGCTCAAGTCGGCATCGGGTGCGCCAATGTCCGAGCGTCACTCGCCACCGCCCGAGCGGACGCCCGTTGTTCCCGTCGACGCGACTGATCCGTCCGCGTCGGATTCGCCCGTGCCACCGTTTCCGTCGCTCGCGGAGGACGCGCCGTCCCCGCTCGCGTTCTGGGAGGAGGAAGTCGCGCTCCCCTGGCCGCCATCGGAGGTCTGCGTGGATTCGCCCGTCGTCTTGCCCGCACCGTTGCCCGAGGAGGATGTTGTGGTAGACGGGCTCGTGGCGGGATCGGGGTAGTCCGTGCCTTCCGTACCACTTCCCTGCTGGACGTTGTCCGAGGACACCATCCTATAGGAGGGCTTCGAGGGGACGCGGACGTTGATGTACGTAATCTTGCCAGCATACTTGGCAAGGAGCTCCCTCGCGACACTCTCCTTTGTCTCCACGTTCGTCGCGGGTCCCAGGGAGATCTCGACGCCACTAGCGAGGACGCAAGAGATGCTGTCGAGGCCAGATGCCGAGAAGCTCACTATCTGAGCCGAGAACTCCTCGCTGAAGAGCCGCCTGTATTCCTCAATCGCATCCAGGACCTCATCTGTCGCCTTTGAGCCTGCTACGGGACTGATGGATGGCGGCACTCCCGTTATCAGCAGGGCACCCATCTCGCGCGCCTTCGCAAGGGCGGCCTCGTTGACCGACCTGCCTTCTCCAACGGAAATCGACACCGGTTCGATCCAGACGTTTCCATTGCCGAGGCACCATGCCATGTTGCCGGTGCTCATCACGACGAGGCTGTCGACAGTCCTCTCGGTGATTGTTATCTTGAGCGTGGAGGGAAACTCGCGAACGTAGGAGACCTCCCCCACCCAGGGGTTCTTGCGCAGATTGGCGGTCACGCTGGCCTCATCGAGGTTGAGCAGCGTCGACCCGGAGGGAATGTTGGCGAGCTTGATGATGTTTTCGGAGGAGACGTGCTCCGTCGACTCGGCCGCAACTTCGTTAATGGTGAACGCGGGCGTGTACGAGAGGAAGAGCCACCCCAGAAGCGCCGCGAGAGCGATCGCGGCCACGACAATCGCAACCACGATGACATGCCTTACGTGAACCCCGCTCGCAGCGCGCTCCGCACCAGAACGCCTGCCATCCGCGACCCTCGCAGGGGAGCCCTTCTGTGCTGGACGGCTCCCGTCAAGCGAAATGCGCGACGCCGACGAAGGCGTTCCCCTGTGGACCCGCAGGCCAAAACGGCCGTCCTTCGACGATGGTTGGATGGCGGGGGTCTTGCCAGGACCTGTCGCGCCGGCAGAAGAGGCGACGCGCTTGCGCTCGGGGCGCGGTGCCTTGCCGCCGGACGCGGGTGCGACGCGCTTGCGCTCGGGGCGCGGTGCCTTGCCGCCGGACGCGGGTGCGACGCGCTTGCGCTCGGGACGCGAGGAGGTCCTCGGTGTACCACGCCTTGTGGGCTGCC
>JAGAWD010000436.1 GCA_017941585.1 Olsenella sp.
AGTCGTCGGCGTCGTCTGCATCGGCCTTCGCCTCCTCGTCGCCCTGAATCACGCGCCTTCTCGTCTCCACGGCACCCATGCCCAGCTGCTCGCGCGCGAGCATGTCGAGGGCCTTCATGTTGCCGTCGAGGGCCTGCTGCATCAGGGTGCGGCGCACCATGGCGCGCCCCTGCGCGGAGAAGGTGGCCTTGGCCGTGGCGAAGTCCATGTGGAACGCGTGCGCGCAGAGGTCGTCGAGCTGCGACTCCTCGCAGCCCATGACGGCGCAGACCTCCTCGGCCCCGTTGAACTGTGTGAGCAGGCCGCGAACGTTGTCTGCCTGGGCCTCGTCCCACATGGCCCGCCCCCTAGTAGGTCGCGTTCATGTAGTTGATCGTGTAGTCGCGGGCCTCCTTGCGGGTGGCGCCGTTCTGGCGTGCCCACTTGTAGGCCTGGCGCGCGGACATGACGTTCTGTCCCGTCGCCGTCTTGCGGCCCCTGAGCAGGGCCTGGGAGATGAGGCCGCGTCCTCCGCCGCCCCCTCGCTCGCTTCCGCTTGCCATGTCATTCCTCGCTCTCCGTCACGGCCGTCCAGAGCCTCCCGCCCCGGACCGACTTTGGTGACTTGACGTCGTGGTTGATGGTCGAGTACGCCTCGAAGATGCGGTCGGCGAAGGCCTCGATGCCGTCGTGCAGGCCCGCGTCGCACTCGATGCGGAACTGCTCAATGTTTCGGGAGGAGCGTAGGTTGGCGCTGCCGTCCATCACGGCCTTGAGGCCATCCACGGTCTCGAAGGTGACGATCTTGGTGTGTACGCTCGCGAAGGCCACGTCGAGAATGTCGTCGACGTCGAGCCGCTCGTAGATGTAGGGCACGAGGCCCGTTGCCTTGCGCTCGTGAGCGTAGAAGTAGTCGGATAGGACGATGCGCAGGCGCTCCAGCTCGAAGCAGCGCTCCACCACGTTGCGGAGGCTGTCGATGTTCTCCTGGCTCATGCTGAGCGTCTGGATGGTCATCGTGCGGTACTCGGCGATGCCGCGCTCGGCCATGGCCTCCAGGACGTCGCCGAAGATGAAGTTGCCGCTCACGAGGCAGAACATGCGCATGCCCGGCTCCAGGGCGAGGCCGTCCACGAGGTCGACGGCGTGCTCGTACAGCACGGGCTCGCTCGCGGTGCCCTCGTAGATGCGCGGGAGCAGGTGGCGCTCCGACTCTATGCCGTCGGTCTGCCTTGACGCCGGCACGAAGCCCGTGAGGTCGAAGTCCAGCGCGTCGGGGTCTATCCCGAAGGCGGAGGACAGGCTGAAGACGAGCTCCATTGCGGCCTCCGTTTCCACAGGTCGGCAGGCAAAAATCTCAATCGGGGAGATATTTGGCTACCCGCGATAGCAGCAGGGAGGGTCGATGGGGAGGGTATCCTCCCCATGGGCGTCACTCCCACCAGTCACGGCTCGTCGGCATGGGTCGCTCGATGACCCGCAGCCGCTCGTCGGGAAGCTTGTTTCCCTTTCGACGGTTGCAGATCGCGTGAGTCGCCTGAAGGTTGTCGGGGTCGATTGGCGAGCCTCCGCGACTTATCGGGATGATCTCGTCGAGCTCGTAAGCCATCGGGTGGCCCCGTGGCAGCGAGTAGTCGATGGGCTTGCCGCACAGCGCGCACGGGTCGCCGCGCCTCATGATGCGCACGCGCATGGTGTGGCGCTGCTTGGGGTTGCGGTACCGTGGGTTGCTGCTCGGCATCTGCTCACCCCGCAGTCGTTCGTCGGGCACCGGTTCTGTGCCGATGGGCCCCTGGCACTGTGCCGGGACATGAGAAGGCCCCGGCGCTCCCATGCGGGCGTGCGTCGGGGCTGGGCTCTTTGACTTGCGCGCATTGCGCGCACCCTATCTATACCAGAGAATTGCCGTTTGGTGCTGTTCGGATGCGTCCGTATTAGTCCGGGTTGGTCCGGTTGCGTCCGCAGTTTGCGACAAGCTCGTCGATCTCGCTGTAGGCATCGCCATGCGGGCCGCCTGCCGGCTCCTCGGGATGTTGGTCTGGCGGTCCGGCCGTGTCCTTGACACCGGGGTCCACCGTTACGTGGAACGCCCTCTCCGGGCCGATGTAGTCGAGGTAGTCCACGAAGGCGTTGAGGTCCTCGTGGAGCTTCGACTTTCCGATCGCGAAGGAGCGCATCACCTGTCCGTCGGTTGCCCCCAAGCGGTACTTCATCTCGGCGATGTCGAGCCCGCTCAGCAGCTGCCCACGGAAAAGCGGCTTGTTGGACGCCGCCATCAGGTCGAACAGTGCCAGCGCGTCGCGCGCCCATCCGTACGTGGCCTCCTCGGCTTCGCCGTCGACCATCTCGTCGACCTTGCGCATGGGGTCCCTCACGCCTCCCTTGCCGTGCCCGCCCACGGTGCCGAGGGGGTCGCTGATGGAGAATGCCTTGGC
>JAGAWD010000437.1 GCA_017941585.1 Olsenella sp.
GGACGAGGCCCTCGACTTCCCCGTGCTCGACGGCAAGTCCGTGCGCGAGCGCTTCGCCGAGTGCCGGTTCTTCGTGGAGTGACCTCTCGCGCTGAGTTCTTGAACTATCACCGAGGAATACCTAGATAACTCTGTATTTGGTGTAAGATACTCCGCTTATGAATGGGATTGGCTGCAATGGGAGGAGGAGCCATGACCACGATTACAGTGGAGGAGTTTCGTAGGCAGCAGCGTGAAGATCTTGAGCGCAGAAGAAACCTAAGGAAAACAGACCCCGCTAAGGCGCGTCGTGAGGCAATTGAGAGGTTGCGCAGGGCGAATATAATCGATAGCCAAGGCAACTTCGTCCCGACTGCGAGGGGCTAGACTTGCATAGCATGTACGGAAAGCTGCCCAATCTAGTCCTTGGGTTTCATGGCTGCGACCAGAGCGTACGCGATGAAGTAGTCTCGAACGGCACGCACCTTAAGCCAAGCACGAATGATTATGACTGGCTTGGAAGCGGGGCATACTTCTGGGAGCAAAACTACGAACGTGCAATGCAGTGGGCGCAAGAACAGTGCGATAGGGGCAGAATCGAAAAGCCTGCCGTAATTGGTGCCGTTATAGACCTCGGCAACTGCCTGAACCTCACTGACAGCTATTACATCGGGCTCGTCGAGGATGAGTACAAACTCCTAGCTGACGACATTGAGTTGTCTGATGAGGAGCTACCAAGGAATACTGTTGGGAATGACCTCTTGCTCAGACGGCTTGATTGCTACGTGATCGAGCACCTGCACGAGCGCATTGAGCATAGCATCAAGAACGACATCCCTACAGTCGCCCCATTCGACTCTGTGAGAGGCTTGTTCTCGGAGGGGGCGCCTTTGTACGAGAATGCGGGCTTCAAGAGCAAGACGCATGTTCAGATATGTGTCCGCAACCCGAACTGCATCAAGGGTTATTTCATACCAATCGAGCAAGATATGGCATGGAATGTTCCGTAGTTGCACAACAACCTGATTAACTGATGCAGGGCAGGCCATCCGTGAGGGTGGCCTTTCTCTTGCCGCGAGGAGGTGGCGCTCATGCCCAACAAGAACGTTGAGAGGCGCGGAGGAGTGGGCTTTCTGAGCCTTCTCGGACTCCTGTTCATCGGCCTTCGGCTGGCGGGCCTCATTGACTGGTCCTGGTGGGTCGTGCTGTCGCCGATCTGGGTGCAGCTCGCAGTCCTCATGGCCTGCTTCGTGATTCTCGGCGTCGTGTACTTCTCGGAGCACCGATGAGCGTGACGAAGCCGCCCAGCGTGGCGAGGGACAGCTACCGGTCGTCCAAGTGGGACGAGCTCACCGAGGGGCGCGACTTCCGACCCTCGGACGTGCCCGCCCTCACGCTCCTCGTCCAGTGGTACCAGGTCGTGGACCAGTGCATCGAGGACATGAGCGTCGACGGCGGCATACAGGTGGCGTTCTCCAACGAGATGGGCGACATCAAGGCACTGCCTCAGATATCGACCATGAAGCAGGCGAGCGCCGAGATCCGCGCGCTCAACAAGCAGCTCGGCATAAACGACCAGGCCGCGCCCGCCGCGCCGGAGAGGAAGGCGAGCGTCCTGCAGCTCGTGGTCGACGACAGGGCCCGCAAGGAGAGGGGGGCCATGTGACGGAGGCGTCCCAGGCGCCGACGTGGGAGCAGGTCGGGGACTACTCGCAGAGCGACGGCGAGATGGCCGCCAGGCTCGCAGCCGAGTACTACGGGGAGCCGATAGACTGGCAGCGGAGGGTGCTCGACGTCCTCCTCGCGAGGACGGAGCGCGACAAGTTCAGGTTCCACACCATCGGCTTCGCGGTGCCCAGGCAGAACGGCAAGAGCTGGGACCTTCGGGCGCGCGCCTTCTACGGGATGGTCACGACCGGCGAGCGGATCCTGTACACCTGCCAGATAGACGACACCGCCGACGACATGTTCGAGAAGTTCGTCGCGCCCTTCGACGACGCCGACGCGAACCCCGAGCTCGCGCAGATGCTCGACTACGTCCACCGAGGCAACGGGCAGAAGGAGATCGCCCTCGTGAACGGGGGCTACATCAGGTTCTGCAC
>JAGAWD010000438.1 GCA_017941585.1 Olsenella sp.
ATGCCTCGCGCGCGGCCTCGATCGCGGCCCTGTCGTTCGCGGTCACCTTGTCGGCGGCGGGCAGCGCGTCGATCTTGTCGGCCGCGGCCTTGGCGGCGGCGGCGTCCGCCACGTCCTTCTCGGCGGCCTCGAGCTTCTTGAGCGTCTCGGCGGGGACCAGCTTCTTCTGGTCGGCGGTCAGGGCGTCGTATGCCTCGCGCGCGGCCTCGATCGCGGCCCTGTCGTTCGCGGTCACCTTGTCGGCGGCGGGCAGCGCGTCGATCTTGTCGGCCGCGGCCTTGGCGGCGGAGGCGTCCGCCTCCTTCTTGTCGTCTACAGACTTCTTGTCTGTGTCGGCCGTTGTCTTCGCGGTTGTAATTGCGTCTTTTGCCGCATTTACGGCGTCCTGGTCCGCCTCGTCGCTGTTTGCAACCGCCCTCGCATTGTCTATCGCAGCCTTGAGCGTGTCCGCGATGTCTGTGTAGTCGGCGTTGTCCTTGATCCCGTCATACAGCGCTTCCGCCTCGGCGATCGCGGCGTTCAGCGCGGTCTTGTCAGGACCCTTATATCCCCGGGAGACGTAGAACGTCAAATTATTATCATCGGGCCTACCTCCAACAATTCTAATAGGCATACTAGAAATTAGGTAACTCAAACTATCGGTGTTTTCTCCCGTATATCCATTTCCATTGGATGTCCACTTATAGTTGTTGCCATCCTTTGCATAGATCACGACCCAGTAGTTAGTCGGGCAATTAGCGCTCTCTCCAAAAGCCCTTGCATCTTCCAGCTTGATGTCTACTACTTCTACGGAGTCAGTATGTCGAATGTCACTATATGTATATTGCTGGCAGTTCACATCGGCTGCCGCATACGCCCGCCTGATCCCGGCGCCGGGCACCAGCCCCGCGACCATCGCCAGCGCGAGCAGGAAGCTCAGCAGCGCCCTGCCACGTACCCGTCCCTTTCCCATGTGCGTCCCTCCTCGTGTTCGCCTTCACTGCAACGTGTGTTTGATAGCCTCTCAGTTACGAGTTTGAGCACCGAAATCTTTCGGGTCTGAGCACGAAAAAATTTCGCGTATGAGCATGGACACGCCGACCACCCGTTGACATGGCCTACCTTTGTCGATGCGTCCGTTTTCGACAAGAGGAGGTCAAGAGAGGATGATCGGCGTGAACAAGATCGAGGATATCAGGCGGATGTGGAGGAGGGGCGAGTCGGTCGCCGCCATCGCGCGCGCCACCGGCGTCTCCGAGCCCACCGTCCGCAAGTACAGGGACATGGACGACCTGTCGCCCGAGCCGCCCAGGGCGAGGCGCCCGGAGGGCGAGCTGCTGGCGCCGTACGCCGCGACCGTCGACTCGTGGCTGCTCGACGACAGGAAGAACTGGCACAAGCAGCGCCACACCGCCGTGCGGGTCTACGTGCGTCTGCGCGACGAGGAGGGCTACGAGGGTTCGTACTCGACCGTCCAGCGCTACGTGAGGCGCAGGAGGGAGGAGATGGCCGCCGAGGCGGAGGCGCGCGACGCGCAGGGATTCCTGCAGCTCGACTGGGTGCCCGGCGAGTGCCAGGTCGACTTCGGGCAGGCGGACTTCCGCGTGAGGGGCGTCCTCACGCGCGGGCACTACCTCACGGTCAGCTTCCCCAACTCGAACGTCGGCCTCACCCAGGTGTTCTGGGGGGAGACCGCCGAGTGCGTGTGCCAGGGGCTGCGCAACGTCTTCGAGTTCGTCGGCGGCGTCCCCGCCCGCGCCGTCTTCGACAACGCGACCGAGGTGGGGCGCAGGGTCTGCGGCGAGGTCCGCACCAGCTCGATGTTCCGCATGTTCGCCGCCCACTACGGCCTCGACTACTCCTTCACCAACCCGCACTCCGGCAACGAGAAGGGGAACGTCGAGAACAAGGTGGGCTACCACAGGCGCAACATCTTCGTGCCGGTCCCGTCGTTCCACGACGTGTCCGCCTTCAACGCCAGGCTGCTCGAGGACTGCCTGGCGTTGAGCGACGGCAAGCCCCACTACCGCCTCGGCGCGCCCGAGGCCGAGCTGTTCGAGGACGACCGCTCCGCCCTCTCGCCCCTGCCCCCGCAGGCGTTCTCGTGCGTCAGGTGGGAGACGCGCCGCTGCAGCAAGCAGGGCGTGGTCACGATCGGCGGCGTGCACCGCTACTCGGCCGGCCCCGCCTACGCGCGGGCCGAGGTCAACGTCGCGCTCGGCGCCTTCGAGGTCTCCATCGTGGACCAGGAGAGCGGCGAGGTGGTCGCCTCCTACGAGCGCGAGTGGGGCGACGTCCCCACCGACTCGTCGGACCCCACGCTGCAGCTGAGGCTGCTGTGCATGCGCCCGGGCGGGTGGCGGGACAGCGTCGTGAGGTCCTCGCTGCCCTCCGAGCTGGTCTCGTTCCTCGACTCGGAGGAGCCGGCCGCCCTAGCGGCGGACCTGCGCACGCTGCGCGACGAGACCGGCCAGAGGGGTTGGCGCCACGCGGTCGAGGGCATGCGCCGGTCGCTCGAGGCCACGGGCGGCCTGGACGCCGCCACGGTCTCCCTGGCCGCCGCGCGGGCCGCGTCGGGCGACGAGCGCGTCGAGTACGACGAGGAGGTCGATCTTGCCGGCTACGACAGGGCGTTCACGCTGGTGGAGGGGGGTGGCGGCGATGCAGCCTAGCAGGCAGGCGCGCTCCGAGGAGGCCGCCGCCTTCCGCGCGGCGGCCAGGGCGCTGTTCATCTCCGGCGACACCATCGACGCGTTCCTCGGCTCCGCGACCCCGGGGCAGGTCTCCGCGTGCCGCGGCATGCTGGAGGCCGAGCTCTCGCACCGGGACCGGTCGAAGAGGGAGCGGCTGCTCAGGCAGGCCCGCTTCCCCGTGCCCAAGTCGCTCGACGGCTTCGACTGGTCGAACGTGTCGTTCCCCGAGGGATGGGGCGCCGGCGACCTCCGCTCGCTGTCCTTCGTCGACGCCGCCGAGGACCTCGTGTTCTTCGGCAAGACCGGACGGGGCAAGACCCACGCCGCGACGGCGATAGGCATGGCCGCGGTCTCCACCGGCCGTCCGGTGAGGTTCTGGCAGACGGCACAGCTCGTGCTCCAGCTGGGGCGCGCCAAGCGCGACGGCACGCTCGACAGGCTGCTCGCCGACGTGTCGAAGGCGAGGCTGCTGATACTCGACGAGTTCGGCTACGTGCCTCTCGACGTCGACGGCGCGCGGCTGCTCTACCAGGTGATAGCGGACAGCTACGAGCGACGCAGCGTGATCTTCACCACCAACGTCGAGTTCAGCCGCTGGGGCACGATCTTCGCGGACGACAAGCTCGCCGCGGCGATAGTCGACAGGGTCGTCCACCACGGCAGGCTCGTGGAGTTCGGCGGGCCCAGCCACAGGCTCGAGAACTCGCTCATGCTCGGGAAGGGGGGAGAGTGAGATGACGGGCTCAACGGACGGGGGACGCGCGACGTGCCCGATATGGGGCCTCGATGACTGGGTGCTGGGGCACAACGACGTCGTGACGCTGTGCGGGTGCTTCGACTGCCCCGAGTGCGTGGCGGACCCGGAGGACCTGGGGCCGACCGAGCCCCCGGCCCCACCGGTGGACGACGGGGACTGCGAGGTCCCGTTCTAGAAGGTTGGAAGGGTCGGCGGGTCCGTGCACAAACCCGCAAAAGTTTCGTGCGCGGACCCGAAAGAAATGGATGCACATTTCCGAAACTGGAGCTTGACTAAACACAGCCCGCCGATGCGGCCGCTCGTTCGTTCGAATAATAGTGTAGTTCATCATGTTGTCCGGGACCGCCTCTCCCCCCCGTGGGCGGTAGCAGAGGCGTAACGCGCCCGGTCTCCTTTCCCCACGCTCCCGGGTCGCTGACGTGGGGCCCTCCGCCCCGCGCCCTCCCGGGACGTCCCCCGCGGGGCGGGGTTCCGAAACGTCACGTCCTGCGGCCTCCGCAGGGGCGGGCGACGTGTCGGCACGGCGGCGGGGGCGCGGGCGGACCTATGAGTGGCGGGCGCGGAGGCCGAAGTTGAGGTGATTTCTTGTGATTTGGCACGCGAGAAAATGGCCTTCTGCTGACATGTCAGCAAAAATTGTGCTGACAAAACAAAGCAGGCCAGACGTAAAATAGCGTCTGACCTGCAAAAATGCGTGGCTGGGGCACTAGGATTCGAACCTAGGTTGGCGGCACCAAAAACGGCAACGCGGCCGAGGGAGCCCGCCGCCATCCCCCTCCCCGAAAAACGTCGCTCGTCGTGCGAGGACGGGACCGCGAAGACAAAACCGGCGACGTAACCTACATACAAACCTACATACGAACCGGTCGAAAAAAGAGAAAGGCCAGGGCGGACAACCACCCTGGCCTGTGCTTTTGGTCGCGGGGGCTGGATTTGAACCAACGACCTTCGGGTTTTGAGGAGGACAGCCGGCCGGGTCGCAGGCAACGACGTCCGGCCCCGCCTCTCGCGCAAGCCCGAGGTCCCAGACCTCTCGGCGCCTGCCCCGCCGCACCACGGGAGAGGGGACGCCCATCGACATGCACCGCATGCAAGCTGTCAGCAGTATGGAAGGGCCGGAGCGAATGCACGCCCTGGCCCCTGCTTCCGTTCGCGTCGACAGGATTTGAGCCTGGCCCACGGCCGCGCACTCGGAAGGATCTCCCGCACACCCCTTGCCGCACGAAGCCATTTTTGCGTCTTTCCGGCACCGCAAGGCCCCGGCACATCCCAAAGCCGACAAGCACCATCAGAGCCAACGGCATTTCATGGACTTTCCATGAAACTGGACGGCGAATGCGGCTATCTAATCGCGCCTAGGACGAAAGCCGCTCGAGGTTGATTCTGAGGTTGATTCACTGGTTGACTCGCCCGTACATAAGATAAACAGCTCAACCAAATAGCTTGGCTGAGCTGCTGAAATTGTGGTGGGCGTTACAAGATTTGAACTTGTGACCTCTTCCGTGTCAGGGAAGCGCTCTCCCCCTGAGCTAAACGCCCGAATATGTTCACCGCGCGTGGGGTCGCGCAGCGCGTTAGCTACTATAGAGGAACGAGACACGAAACGCAACCAATTATTTTCTCACCTTCACAAATCGTTCGACAACCATCGTTCGGTAAGGTCCGACATCCCGCACGCGCGTCACGCCTCCCCGTTGCGGCATACCTGAATACCCGCCACCAGGATGCGAGGGACTTCGCACGGAGGCACGGTCGCGCGACCGTGCCAGCCAATAACAACCTTGAGCAAATCTAGCACGAATCTGCAGGTAAACAATAGGAAAAGCGTTCTGGCACGCTTCCAAACACGTCCCTCGCACGCGATACTCGCACGCAGGCCGGCGGACGGCCTCACGTGCGGGGCGGCGCCTCTCGGAGAGGAGGTGTTGCCCATGGGACTTCTCACCGCTGCTTTCGACTTGGTCACGGGACTGCTCAAGGTCCTGGGAGCTCTCATCGAGCTCGAGACCGCGAAGCATGAGAGGAAGGAGATCCATGCCGAGACACGTAGGCCTAGGCACCTTAGAAAGTAGGGGCCTCGCGGTGCGGGAACACCCGAGGCCCTAAAACAAACTAACGGCGCCGCCTACCCACCACCGTAGGCCGCCGTCGGCTGCATCTTCGCACCTTGACTGCATGAAGTCAACGCCTCTCTCCGGCCAGAACGTATCACACGCGAACATGCCTGCCGAACATAGCTTTCCGCAAAACTGCACAGAGTGCGCATGGTGCGCAGGGCGCGGAGCCTTTAAGGCCCTCACAACCCAAGCCGCTCCCTGAGCTGATCCTTCACCTCCTGCGAGGTGAAGGCGGCATCGACCGAGTTTCTCAGCAGCGTACGCTCCTGCTCGGCCGTGAGGCCAAAGTCACGCTCCATGTAGCGGAACTCGTCAGCCAGGGTGGTTCCCTCGATTCCCATGTCGTCCGTGTTGAGGGTGACCTTGACACCCTGGTTCAGGAAGTCCACGAGCGGATAGCGCGACATGTCCTCGACCGCATGGGTCTGTCGGTTGCTCGTGGGGCACATCTCCAGCGTGACGCCCTTCTCGCACACGAGCTCGACCGTCCCCTGGTCCTCGTGGCTCCTCACGCCGTGGCCGATTCTCGTCGCGCCAAACTCGATGGCATGTCTCACGCTCTGCGGCCCGTCGGCCTCGCCCGCGTGGATGGTGAAGGGCACGCCCGCGGCCTTGGCGCGCGCGAACAGGTCGCGGTAGTTGGCGGTGGGATAGAGTGCCTCGGCACCGGCGAGGTCAATCGCGACGACTCCCCCATCCTCCACGAGGTACTTCTCGGCAAGAGCGAGCGTCTCGTCGTTTTGGGCCTCGTTGCCCTCCCCGCGCATGCAGCAGAGGATGAGGTTCGCCTTGAGGTCGGTCTTCTTGAGACCGTCGAGCGCGGCGAGGATGGCCTCCTCCTGGGTCATGCCCTTCTTGGTATGGGACTGGGGCGCGAATCGCATCTCGGCGTACACGACGCCCTGCGAGCGAACGTTGTCCGCCACGAGGCGCACGGCCTCGCTCAGCCCCTCGGGCGTCTGCATGAGCGAGAGGGGCAGGTCGAAGCACTTGAGGAAGTCGTTCAGGCTCTGGCAGTCCGCCGGAACGGTGAGAAGGGACTCGAGCTCGGCGTCGCTCGATGCGGGCAGTTGGATGCCCTGGGCCTCGGCCAGCCGCTTGGCGATCTCTGGGGTGATGGCGCCGTCCAGATGCAGGTGAAGGTCGATGTAAGAGTCCGCACGCGCACCCTGGGCGGACGTTCCGTCCCCCGTGGAGGCAGGGGTACTGGCAGCGGCACTGGCAGAACCGCTCGAGGCGTCGCGCGAGGCGTCGCCGTTCGCGCGCCCAGCACACCCCACAAGCCCCAGGCCCCATGCGAATCCTACAAGCACCACGCATCCCGCGAGCAGGACGCGCCCGGCGAGCGTAAGCCCCGGCGTCATGGAACGACAAAGGGTGCGTTTCTTCTCCTCATGCCGCAAACGAAACATAAGGGACTCCCCTCCGAGGAATTGCGCAGAAAATGGCCGAACGCGGCCCGACCCACACGGCCTGGCCCACACACGGCCTAGCCGAACGCGGCCCGGACTAAGGCCGATTGCCGAAGGCCTTTCGCTGAAGCCACTTGAAGCATATCAGACCATGACAGGCACGGACGCAACGCACCCCGGCGCAACGCATGCCGGCGCGCCCCGACCCCGCTTGCCCATCCGACAACTCATGCGCAACGGTCCGCGCTCGCCCACCGGACACGCGGATTCAAGGCACGAGCGTACCCCGATTGCTGGCAGATAGCGCGCAACCCAATCAGCGACGGCGAATTCGTCGAGTTGGCTAAGCCACCGCAGACCACCGCCCATGGGACCGACTCACTCAATCGGACGTCTCCGTCTTCCTGCTCGGCCCCATGACGGAGGTCAGGGTCGCACGAAGCCCGGACGCATTCGGGTTCCTGAGGTTCTTTCGGAGGTTCTCGGCACGCGACTCCGAAAGCCAGGGCTCCGCAACCCCTATGACGAGGGCGAGCGCCTTCTCCAGCTCCCCGGCGTTCGCCATGTTCTCGTACGTGAACCGTAGAACCTCGTAGCCGCACGCCTTGTAGTCCTGGTCGCGGAGGCGGTCGTTCACGAACGCCTCTCGGCCCGAGTGGCCGAGGTAGCCGTCGACCTCCACCACGAGGCCACGCTCGGGGAGCGGCCACTGCAGGTCGGGTGTGATCTCGTCGTGCCGGAAGAACGAGGGCTCGTAGCGGACGGAGCCCCGGGTGCCCGTCGCTCCCTCGCCGACCGCCTCCCCCTCGCCGGACTCGAGCGGCTCGTTGACGAGCGGCCTCGGGAAGCCGATCCCGCCGAGCCGCGGCGGCAGCGTCAGCGCGAAGTAGAGCTCGCACTCGAGCGGCGAGCGCATGCCGTCGACCAGGTATTTAGCCGCGTCGGCCGCAAGCGTCAGCCCCCGGGCACCCTTGCAGAGGGACAGGTACCCCCGTATGTCGTCCGCCTCCGCGACCCGCGGGAGCAGGTACTCGACCTTCTCCCCGTGCGGGTCCGCGGGGTGGCGCGCGTAGGTGCCGCAGAGCTCGGAGCCCAGGGAGAGGAGGCGCAGGAACGCCTCGTATCGGTCGATCCTGCCGGCGCGCATGAGCCGCGAGAGCGTCTGTGCGGCGACGAGGAAGGCCCTTCCCGGCGAGTCGACGTACACCCGCAGGTCGCTCGGAAGGCCTGCCACCTCAAGCTCGCGCGGGGAGACCCCGAGCCGTACGAACGAGCCTGCCCTTGCTGTGCCGCACGTATGGCAGCGCACGCTTACGGAGTCACGTCGACTGCCGCGATCAGGGAAAACCACGTCTATCGGTCTATATGCTGAGACGTTCGCGAACGAGAGTGGCGCAACGCGCTCCAGCCTCTCGAGAGGGGGCGTCTTTCCCTCGAAAGGCGTTGCTGCATCGGCCGTCTCCTCGCATAGAGGAGGGGCGCCTCTGCGGCGCGACTCGCGGAGCAACGCAAGCGCACGGTTTCCTGTGAGATAGATATTCATGGGCCCTGTTATGCCACGCACGACTTGTCGTTATCTATCCCTGCTCCGCGCCTAACTGACAGAATTTGTCGTCTTTTGCATCCTCGCTGGTAGATGGTTTGGTTCTCAAGGCCAGTAGCCCATCGCGCGGCTGTAGATTTTGTGAGAGAACCCACGCGCACGCAGGAAGCACCCCACACGTAGGCATGTCGCGTACCGACCCGGTCGAAAAGGGAGCCGCGGCATGCCTGGCGGGATCGCATGGAGGCACGCCTGTGTGCACGCGTCATCGATATGGCCGGAGTCGCCGAGGGGCGCAGGTCGGCTCCGCATGAACTGTCACCTGCGCGTTCCGGCACAAAACCCGGTCGAGTGCGGTATCGGGCGAGGGGCTCCGGCGCAAAACCCGGTCGAGTGCGGG
>JAGAWD010000439.1 GCA_017941585.1 Olsenella sp.
CAATCCCGCACTCGACCGGGTTTTGCGCCGGAGGCTCTCGGACAATCCCGCACTCGATCGGGTTTTGCGCCGGCAATCCCGCACTCGACCGGGTTTTGCGCCGGAGGCTCTCGGACAATCCCGCACTCGACCGGGTTTTGCGCCGGACTCCTGTCGGGGAAATCCACCTGAAGTTTCGAGGGGCCAGACTTTGGTATGTGGCGGGCAGCGCAAGATGGACTCGAACGTCTTCTTTTTGTGCCCCTCGGTTGCAGAGCGCGACCGGGGGCTTCTCTGATTGGGTCGAGCGCGCGCGAGGTCGGATGACGCTTAGACGTTCCTTCAGACCAATCCACTAAATTTTTTTAAGAATCTTTTGATATCCTCAGGTTGCATGTGCGTGAATCGGTGTCATGGGCATTTGTCTGCCCGCCGAACACACAGATGGCAGATGGAATGCAAAGGCCATGCGCTTGCGTGCCGGAGGCTGTCTGGCCTTTGGCTTTTGGTGTGTTTCTGCGAACCGGTAGGCTCTCTTCGAAAGAGTGGTGGGAACGTATGAGCGAAGGCGAGCACCCCGATCGCTCGGGGCGCGGTGAGGGCCGTTCCCGACGCGAGATGTCGGGACGGGAGTCCGAGCGCAGGGGGCACGTGCGCGGCTCTGCTGACGGACGCCCCGACGCGAGGCCACGCCCTGCCGGTCATCCTCGCCCCGACGCGAGGCAGCGTCCCAGTGCCGGACGCCCGCGCCCCGACGCGAGGCGAGACCGTTCGTCCGAGGGACGGGAGACCTCACCCGCATCCAGGTCACCACGTCGCCGCATCAGTGAGGTGCGACCCGTTTCGCCGAATCCCGACGCAAAGCCCGACGCAAAGCCCGACGCAAGGCGCTTCCGCTCTGCGAATCCGCATCTGCGCGCCGGAGGCGAGCGTTCTGCCAACGCTCATCCCAACGCGGGTGCCCGTCGCGCCGGAGACGGGCATTTTGCCAACCCACGTCCCAATGCGGGGCGCCCCCGTTCTGCCGGGCAACGGGTCGGCGCGGGGCATCCGCGTCCGACGGGGCGTCGTGCGGGCGGGACGTCCTTCTCCAATCAGTACCTGACGCCTTCGACGCGGGGCCGTCGGCATCGGCCGTCCGGGCGGCGTTCCACGGTCCCGCAGCGCCGCCGGGCGCACGGCCAGTCTCCGGCACTCGTCGTGCCCGTCGTGCTCGTCGCGTTCGTGGCTGTCTTCGTCGTCCTGCGCGCCCTCGTCTTCGCACAACCCAGGTCCGAAGGATCGGGCGAGGGCGGCTCCGCGCCAGTCGTCTCGGAGGCGCGCTCCGATTCGCGCCCCGTCGAGATAGACCTCATGATGATTGGCGACATCCTCCAGCACTCGGGAGTGTTCGAGAGCGGCCAGCAGACAGACGGATCGTACGACTTCGACCACATCTTCTCCCACATCGCCGGCGAACTCGAGGGGCAAGACATCAAGGTTGTCAACCAGGAGACCATCTTGGGCGGAGACGTTGCGGAGTACTCGGGATACCCTGCGTTCAACGGCCCGCAGGAGATGGGTGACGCCGAGGCCAAGGCGGGCTTCAACGTGGTTCTGCGCGCGTCTAACCATGCGATGGACATGGGCTACGCGGGTATCCACAGCGAGCTTGGCTTCTGGAAGACGAAGCACCCGGACGTGCACGTGCTGGGCGCAATCGACGTTCAGGATCCCTCGCACGGATCGATCTCAGACGTCTACGTGTACGAGAAGGACGGCTTTAGGGTGGCGTTGCTCAACTACACCTACGGGCTCAACGACTTCCCCGACCCCGAGGGAGCCGTGTCGATGCTGGAGGAGAAGCACGTCCGCCAGACGATGTCCAAGGCGAAGGAGGAGGCCGACATGGTCGTCGTCTTTCCGCATTGGGGCGAGGAGTACCACACCGAGCCGGTCGACTCCCAGCGCAAGTGGGAGAAGCTTTTCGTCGAGTGCGGCGCCGACGTCATCATCGGCGGTCATCCCCACGTGATCGAGCCGGTCGAGACCATCCAGCTTGCCGACGGCCGCAAGGGCGTCTGCTTCTGGTCGGTGGGAAACTTTGTGAGCACGCAGATCGACGACGAGAACCTCGTGGGAGGGCTCGCGAAGGTGACCCTGCGGAAGGACTCGGACGGCACCTGCTCCGTCGCGAGGTACTCCTTCCTGCCGACGGTGACGCACAAGGGCCTCGGCGCCAACATGACGACGTACCTCCTGCGCGACTACACCGACGGCCTGGCGGCAACGAACGCCACCGCGTACGTGTCAAATGTGACGTGCACGCCCGAGTGGGCGAACGAGTTCGCGGGTGAGGTGCTGGGCAGCGGCTACAACGCCGAGGACTGCTCCCTCACGGTTGACCTGGCGAAGGCGGCATGACGCAAGAGAGCCCTGAGGTGCCTCGGACGCCCGCAAGCGTGGGACGTGCCATCGGCCGAAGACTCGACAAGAGGCCTCAGTACTCCCTGGGATGCAGCCTCGCGCGCACGTACTGGATGACGAGCAGCACGAGAAGCACGGCCATCACCGAGAAGTACGCCCATACGGCACCGTCGAAGCCCATGACGTTGACGAGGGCGAACGAGGCCAGCGTCACGAACGCGAAGGCGATGCCGTAGGCACTCGTGGCCTTCTCCTGCTGGCGCAGCACGGTGATTATCTGGTAGAGGAAGTCGATTGCGGCAGACATGCCACCCGCAACGATCATGAGGTACTGCGCCTGGCGGTACGGCTCGAAGTCGAGGCCGTAGATCAGGCTTGTGAGGGGAATGCCGATCCATGCGGTCACCAGCAGGTTTCCCACCGTATAGATGGCCGTGCCCGCCAGCACCGCGATGACGATGAGATCGAACCGCTTGCGGTGGTTGGGGTTGGACCAGATGTTCGCGAGGCGGACGAGCTGCGGCTTGTACACGAGGCTCACGGTTATGAGGATGCCCTGCGCCGGGAAGTAGATCGCGTTGAAGTAAAGCTGGTTGTCGTAGCTGAGCGAGCCCTCCATCACGAACTTGGGGATCGCCTCGATGAGCGCGAACAGGAACTGGGCGATAAACGCGGGGAAGCATTCCCGGAAGATCTCGATTACCTCGCCGAAGTCCCACTTGCGGGAGCGTGGCGTCTCGAAGAGGGTGAGGGGGATCGTAACCGCGAGAAGCGTGAGCAGCGACGTGACGGCCATGGCGATGCTCGCGAGTGGGATGCTCTGGGTAATGATGAGGGCGAGGGTAAACACGACGAGCACCGAGGCGCAGCGCACTATCTGAGAGATGCCCGAGAGGTAGAGCTTGTCGAGCTGCTGGAGCCGGCCCTCGTAGACGTCCGCCACGGCGTCGATCGCACGAAACGCAAAGGTGCCCGCACAAATGAGCAGCATCTCGTCGGCATATCCTCGGATCATGCAATAGAGGTAGCCGACGAGCACCATGAGGGCGCAGGCGATCACACGGTGCACCTGATAGGCTCCGAAGGAGTCCATCTCGTCGATGTCGGACACCTGGAACGTGCGCACGCCATAGTTACCGATGAACTGGAGGAGGTTCGCGATGACGAAGGCCATGGCGAACATGCCCGCCTGCTCGGCCCCCGCGAGATGCGTGGCGATTACGGTGAGGATGGGAAACAGCGCGCCCCAGACGCCCATGCCGAGGGAGTTGAAGAGGTAGTCGCGCTTGGCGTGGTGGGCGCTGTACTGCGCGGTCTGGTCTGCGAGCGACCCCGAGTACACGGCGCCGATGAGCCGGTCCCACCAATGGTCGACGAGCCGGCGGATAAAGCTGGGTCGATCGTTTTTGGGACCGCCGGTTGTCTGCGAGGCGTTTTTGCGCACCTCTCGGAGGGCGGAGGCGGGAGAGGGCTCCTTCTTTTGCGGCGTCCTGCGTGCCCCTTTGTGATTGGGTGAGTTGTTCATGAACGGTTCCTTGTTGGTGATCATGGCCGTATCCGCACGTGGCCCGTTGCCAAACAGACTCTCGCTCAAAGACGGGCGATGGAGCGAACGGTGCCTTGCGCGCCTTGCCTGCCATGGAGCGATGCGAAGGGCGCCGTGAGGACCTAGACGATTCTAGGACATTCGCGACGCCTCCTCCCGCCTCGAATAAAAAACGCCCCCCGACGTCGGGAGGCGCAAGACGCATAGTCTTACAGGTGCGGGCATAGCCGCCTAGGCAGTGGTGCTACTCCTGCGGACCAACGTACTCAGCGGAGCCAAAGCCCAGGATGAGCGTGAAGATGTTGGGGAACAGGATGAGGCCGATGCCGAAGCCCAAGCTCTTGCCATAGGCCGTAGCAGTCTTGAGGGAAGAGCGAATGCCCCACACGATGGCAACGATAAGGGCCGCGAGAGCGAGGATGGCAAAGATGGGGTTGCCGTTGCTGGTCGCGACGGTCGTGCCGTTCTGCGTGGTGATGACGCCGCCGGCAGCGGCGAGGACGCAGCCCAGGATAGAAGCTCCAAAGAAGATGGCAAAGTCCTTGGCCGACCAGACCAGCTTGAAGAGCACGTAGTCGCTGTAGATGGGGATGATCGACTTCCAACCGGCCTCGCCAGCCTTGGTGAACATCTTCCAGTGGGCGATGACGAGCAGCACCCAGAAGGCAAGCGCCACGATCATCATGGTCGCGAACATGCCGCCGAGGATGCCTGACGCAGCAACGGCACTTGCGGTTTGCTTATCCATAGTTACCTCCATTGTCGATGGATATACGAAGCGTTTGTCTTAAATTGCTGCGGAAATTATACACTGTTCTTTCATCATCTGTACATATCATTTCTTTCTCGTCCCAGTGAAATGTGAGTTTCAGCCGTGTGCCGATACTATGTTCTTCTGGCAATCAGGTTATGTTAATAGAGCTAATTCATGCGCGCGGGGGGCGAAGGCTTGGGCCTGCCGCCGGGACCGTACGTCAGGATAGGGGGACGCAGTGTCCGAGATCGATCGACTAAAGGACGAAGTGATCGAGAGGGTGAGCCAGAAGAGCGGCCTTCCGAAGGAGGAGATCGAGCAGCGCGCCGAGGAGGTTACGAAGCGCTCTGCCGCGGAGAGCACCCTCTCCGAGTTCGACATTCCAAAGGACCTGAAGGAGAACCTGACGCTCTTCCTCCGTCTGACGAGGAAGGTCATCGGGGAGTACGACCAGGAGCTGTGCGACACGTTCGATGCCCTGCTTGCAGACGCGATTCGGGCCAACCTCGTGGACGAGAGGCAGACCCCCGAGGAGAGCGAGGCGTTCGCCGCGGCCGTGAGGATCGTCGACTCCCTGCCCGTCGATCGCGCGACCCTGCTCATGAGGGGCTTTGCCACCTACTTCCACCTTGCGAACATCTGCGAGGAGAACTACCGCGTGAGCTCGCTTCGAGCGCGCGAGGAGGTCGTTCCCGTCACGGCGGCCGAGGACCCCATCAACGACATCACGGTCGCGTATAAGCAGCTTGTGGACGAATGCGGCCGCGGCAAGGCGATAGCGCTTCTCAACCGCCTCGAGTTCCGTCCCGTCTTCACCGCGCACCCTACCGAGGCGCGCCGCAAGGCGGTCGAGAACAAGATCCGTCACATCTCGGAGCTCCTCGACGAGCGCCCGGGCCTTGCCGGCGCGTCTCTCGCCGAGAACGAGCGGCGCATGCTGCAGGAGATAGACGCGCTCTTCCGCACCTCGCCGATCGCGCACAAGAAGCCGACTCCCGTCGAGGAGGCCAACACCGTCATCGACATCTTCGACAACACCCTGTTCGACATGGTGCCCGAGGTCTACCGCCGCTTCAACGACTGGGAGCTCGGCGAGAAGGCCGGCACCGTGCCGCCCATCTGTCCCGCGTTCTTCCACCCCGGCAGCTGGATCGGCTCCGATCGCGACGGCAACCCCAACGTGACCGCGAAGGTGAGCCGCAAGGTCGCCGAGAAGTACCGCACGCACGTGCTCGAGACACTCGCCGAGGCTACGCACGTCACAGGGCGAAACATCACCGTCGACGCCATCTCGACGCCCGCCTCTGACCAGCTCCTCAACCTGTGGAGCCACCAGGTCGAGATGAGCGAGGCAATAAGCACGCACGCCATGGAGATCTCCGCGCGCGAGATGCACCGCGCCGTCATGCTCGTCATGGCGGAGCGTCTGCGCGCCACCATAGACCGCACGGCCGACATCATGTATGCCAACGCGGAGGAGTACATCGAAGACCTGCGCGTCGTGCAGCGCTCGCTCGCCAAGGCCGGAGCCGTCCGCAGCGCCTATGGACCGGTGCAGGACCTCATCTGGCAGGCCGAGACCTTCGGCTTCCACCTGGTGGAGATGGAGTTCCGCCAGCACTCCGTCGTCCACGCCCGCGCGCTCGCAGATATTGCCGAGCACGGGCGCTGGGGCGAGAGGGGAGAGCTCGAGCCCATGACGCGCGAGGTGCTCGACACCTTCCGCGCAATCGGGTCGATTCAGCGCAAGAACGGCGTCAAGGCCGCGCGGCGCTACATCATCTCGTTCACCAAGAGCGCCCAGGACGTGGCCGACGTCTATGAGCTCGCGCGCCTCGCCTTCGCCCACGAGTGCGACGTGCCCACGCTCGACGTCATCCCCCTCTTCGAGCAGGTGGAGGACCTCGAGAACGCCGTCTCCACCCTCGACGAGATCATCAAGATTCCCGACGTGCAGCGCCGCCTCAGCGAGACGGACCGCTGTCTCGAGGTGATGCTCGGCTACTCCGACTCCTCGAAGGACGCCGGGCCCACCTCGGCGACGCTCGTGCTGCATGCGGCGCAGGAGCAAATCGCCACGTGGGCGGAGGAGAACAACATCGACCTCGTGCTGATGCACGGCCGCGGCGGCGCGGTCGGCCGCGGTGGCGGCCCCGCAAACCGCGCGGTCCTCTCCCAGCCGAAGGGCTCTGTCAACTGCAGATTCAAGCTCACCGAGCAGGGCGAGGTCATCTTCGCGCGTTACGGCAACCCGACCTTGGCGCGACGGCATGTCGAGTCCATCGCGGGTGCAACGCTCCTGCAGTCCGCCCCTTCGGTCGAATACGTCAACACCGAGACCAACGGCAGGTTTGCCGACGTCGCCTCGGCGCTCGACACGTACTCGCGCGAGCGCTACCTCGACCTGCTCAACACGGAGGGCTTCGCCGAGTGGTTCAGCACGGTCACGCCCCTGACCGAGATAGGCCTCATGCCGATCGGGAGCCGCCCGGCCAAGCGCGGGCTCGGAGCCAAGTCCCTCGACGACCTGCGCGCCATCCCCTGGATCTTCTCGTGGTCTCAGGCGCGCATCAACCTCGCCGCCTGGTACGGCCTGGGGACGGCCTGCGAGAGGTTCGCCGATCTCGACCGTCTCAGGGAGGCCTACGCCGAGTGGCCGCTCTTCACCACGTTCATCGACAACGTCGAGATGTCACTCTCCAAGACGGACGACCGCATCGCAGAGATGTACCTTGACCTGGGAGACCGTGACGACCTCCGCGGGAAGGTCCTCGACGAGATGTGTCTCACGCGCAAGTGGGTGCTCGACATCACGGGCAACGCCTGGCCGCTCGAGCATCGCCGCGTGCTTGGGCCCGTCATCCGCACCAGGCTCCCGTTCGTGAATGTGCTCTCAATTGCTCAGGCGCGCGCCCTCAAGTCGCTGCGCGAATGCGGCGACTCGCTCACGCCGGAGGAGCGCGAGCGCTTCATATACCTCATCCTGTGCACGGTCTCCGGCGTGGCGGCGGGCCTGCAGAACACGGGCTGATGTCTCGCCTCCGGGGAGACGGTCGTCCTCCGGGAGAGGGTCGTTTGCTTTGGGGGCTGCGTGGCGGCGCGCGTGGGATTGCTTCAGGCGCAAAATGGCCTCGTGTGGATTGCTCCAGGCGCAAAACCCCTTCTAGTGGATTCTCGAATCGTCCACTCGAGCGGGTTTTGCGCCTGGAGTCGTCCACTAGAGCCACTCTTGCGCCTGGGCCCCTCGGCCAGTCGTCCACTAGAGCCACTCTTGCGCCTGGGCCCCTCGGCCAGTCGTCCACTCGAGCGGGTTTTGCGCACTAATGATCGTGTGAGGATGCGCATGAGGGCGATCTTCGCGTGGTCGCATTGTCAGCTGGTTTGCTAAAAGTAGAGTTGTCCCCTCGCTGGTCCAAAACGCCACTGAGAGATCTTGCTGGTCCAAAACGGGGTCAAGCGGTCCCCTCGTTGTTTGCACGAGGCTGTTTTGGACCAGGAGCCATCCATCGGATACAGCCCAGGGCCACTAATGGAGCGTCGCCAATGGAGGCGTCAATGGAGGGCAAAAAGGTGCCGCACGGAAGCGATTCCGTGCGGCACCTGATGTTTGGTCGACGTTGAACCGGCGCTTGTTCGCACAGGCTGGTGTGGGCCGGACTTGCGGTGCAGCCTTGCGGAGCCTCGCCTGACGTCGCTGAGCCGGAGGTCAGGCGATTACGCCGCCTCTGCCACGGGAGCCTCGGTCGTCTCTCCGGCGGCCGTGTTCTCGACCTGCGCTTGATTGGGGCCGGCCTTCTCAGAGGTCCACGTCCAGTCCTTGTCGAGCTCGACGCCGTCGCCGAAGAAGGTCTTCCACTCGTTCTTCTGTGACACGGCGTGCCAGCCGTTCTTCTCGCAGGACGAGCGCATCTTATCGGCCTTGTCGACCTCGCCCCAGTCGCGGTCGGTGTCGTCGCAGCAAAGCATGAGGGCGAGCGAGCGATACTTGTTGTTGTTGACGGTGTAGTTGGCCATGGAGCTGTCGCCGGAGGAGTTGCCGAGGGAGATGACGGGCTGCTTGCCGATCTCGGTGGCGATGATCGTGGGCTTGTTGGCCTTGACGTCCTTGATGACAAGCTCGCCACCCTGGACAAGCTTGTCGTCGGAGGTCCAGGTGTAGTCGAGGCCACCCTTGTCGCCCTGTCCGGACGCGACGATGGTGCTCACGCTTCCCTTGATGTGCGCGTCATCCAGCCAGGGGAAGTACGCGGGCAGGAGCTCACGCAGCACGGTGCGGTCGGTGCCCGACACCACGTAGCAGTCGAACCCGTTGTCGTGCAGATAGTTGACCAGCTCGATCATGGGCTTGTAGTAGGAGTCCTTGCGCTTGAGCCCCTTGAACTTGGGGGCGTTCGTCTCGCCGAACTCGGCGACGTAGGAGCGGAAGTCCGCGATGCTCATGCCCTTGAACGCCTCGGCCAGGTACTTGGCGTGCATTGCCTCGAGGCCCTCGGGGAACTTGCGCGTCTGCTCGACCTCCTCGATCTGGTGTGCGACCTCGACCTGCTCGGGCGTGGGGGTATAGGTGGAGTCCCACAGTACGCGGTGGACGTACATTGCCCAGTCAAAGTAGATGGGATCGAGCTCGCCGAAGAGCGTTCCGTCCCAGTCGATGGTCACGACGCGATCCTCCTTGGGGATGAAGTCGGGACTCGACTCATCTGTGACGGCGGCCACGTACTCGCTCACGACCTTGACCGTGGGGGAGTCATCCGTCCACTGCGAGAGCGCCTCCTTTGCCGACTTTGTCGACGTTGTCGACGCTGTTGTCGTGGTCGCACCGTTCGTGGCGTCGCTTTTCTGCTGGGCGCAGCCCGAGCATCCGCTCAGGGCAAGCACGGCGGTCAGCGCAGTGGCCATCGCCGCGCAATGCAGCTTCTTCATACCAACACCTTTCTTTTCGGGAAAATGTGAAATCATTCTACAGGTTATTTTCAACTTTTGCCTTATCGGAATCCTTGGTGGGCGAGACGCGGCTCCAATCAATTCCGCACGCGTTGTCGCCACGGTACGTCCGAATGGATTGAATGGAACCGATTGGGCTTATAAGTTCGAGATAGCTTACTTTTGCCTTGCCCTCAAAAAAGTAAACCCTATACTACTTTTAGTTAGCTATCTGAAACTTATCTGGTGCTGCCAGTGGGTCTGCGGACGAAAGAACGCTTGCCCGCCTGTGCTCTGCCACGAGGGAAAGGGACGAGTTATGGACGGTATCACGATGGATGGCGCCGGGATGCACGTGGAGTCTCGCGTCACGGTGTCTGGGGCGCAGCTCCCGCTGTCCATGGTCTCGGAGGGCGGCGTCGTGAACGTCGCCAAGGTTCGGGGCACCCAGGAACTTCGTCAGCACCTCGCCGAGCTTGGGTTCGTCCAAGGTGCCGAGGTCAAGGTCGTATCGTGCGTCGGGGGAGATGTCGTCGTCAACGTCAAGGGGGCGACGTTCGGTCTCAACCGCGACATGGCGATGAAGATCGTCACCTGCTAGCCAAGCCATCTTGCCGCACGCGGGGCATGTGCCCTGCGTGCCTATGGACCATATATAAGACGCCGCGGTCCCAGGCCGTGGCCGCACACTCACAAGGGGAGGGAAAACATGACAAGTCTCAAGGATGTGAAGGTCGGCCAGAGCTGTACCATCAGCAAGCTCACGGGCGAGGGCGCAATCAAGCGCCGCATCATGGACATGGGTCTCACCAAGGGCACCGAGGTTCTCGTGCATAAGGTTGCACCGCTCGGCGACCCCATCGAGCTGACGGTTCGCGGGTACGAGCTGACGCTTCGCAAGGACGAGGCGCAGTGCATCGAAGTCACGGACGTCGTTCAGGCGTAGCTGTCACATGGGCCCGGGCGGTCCATTTTTTCGCCTCATAAAGTTACCCGTACCTAACATTTGCAGGTCGGGGGGCGTTTCTGAAGCGACCCCGACCATCTGACAGGAAAGGCCATCGGAAAGGTTTCATATGGCAGACAAGATCAACATCGCCCTTGCCGGCAACCCCAACTGCGGCAAGACCACGCTGTTCAACGAGCTCACAGGCTCGAACGGCTACGTGGGCAACTGGCCCGGCGTTACCGTCGAGAAGAAGCAGGCCGACTGGCGCGCCGACAAGAGCGTTACCTTCGTCGACCTTCCCGGCATCTACTCCCTCTCGCCGTACTCTCCGGAGGAGGTCGTCTCCCGCGACTACCTCGTGGGCGAGCGTCCCGACGCGGTCATCGACCTTATCGACGTCACCAACCTCGAGCGCAACCTGTACCTCACCACTCAGGTTCTCGAGGCCGGTCGTCCCGTCGTCGTCGGACTCAACATGTGCGACCTGCTCGAGAGCCGCGGAGATACCATTGATGCGAAGAGGATCTCCGAGATGCTGGGTGTGCCCGTCATCGAGGTCTCGGCGCTCCACAACAAGAACGTCGACGAGCTGGTTAACAAGGCCATCGAGGCAGGCAGGGGCAACGCCGTCTCCAGGGGGGCAAAGTGCTTCTCTGCCGAGGTCGAGGACGCCCTCACGAAGATTGCCGGAATCATCGGCGCGCCCGCGGAGCTCTCGCGCTGGTACTCGATCAAGGTGTTCGAGCGCGACGTGGAGGCCATCGCGCCGCTTGCGCTCTCCCAGGAAAAGCTCGACGAGGCGGAGAAGATCATCTCCGCCATCGAGAAGGACCGCGACGACGACGCGGAGTCCATCATCACCTCCGAGCGCTACGACTGGATTGCGACGGTCATGGACGAGTGCGTCAAGAAGGCCCCCAAGCAGCTGACGACCTCGCAGAAGATCGACCGCATCGTCACCAACCGCTGGCTCGGACTCCCGATCTTTGCCTGTGTCATGGTCCTCGTCTACTACATCGCCATCTCCACGGTGGGAACCGCCGCGACCGACTGGGTGAACGACAACCTCTTCGCGGACGGCTTCTTCGTGAATGGCGCCTCCCAGGCGCAGTACGAGAAGGACGTGGAGGCCTACGACGAGAACCACTACGGTGACGTCGTCTCCGGCTTCCTCGCCGCGGCAGAGGAGAAGGGCATCGTCACCAAGGAGCTAACCTCGGCGCTCGAGGCCGAGGAGCCCACGGCCGAGGACAAGGCCGCAATCGAGAAGTTCGAGTCCGACGCGAAGGCCGTCGTGGCCAAGGACGTCCCCGTCACGGATGCGGACGGCAACTTCCTCGACACCGAGGACAACGTCATCAAGTCGCTCGATAAGGACGGCAACCCCGTGCTCGAGCCCGGCCAGAAGCTCCAGGTGATCGACACCGTCACCTACGCCGACTACAAGAAGGCCGTCGAGACTCCCGTTCCCGACCCGCACGACTACCCGGGCTTCGTCGACTCCATTCCAGTCGCCGCCACCAACTTCCTCGTCTCCGTCGGCGCTTCCGACCTCGTGATCTCGCTCGTTGTCGAGGGCGTCATCGGCGGCGTCGGGGCGGTTCTCGGCTTCATCCCGCAGATCTTCGTCCTCTTCGTCATGCTGTCGTTCCTCGAGGACTGCGGCTACATGAGCCGTGTCGCCTTCGTCATGGACCGCGTCTTCCGCCGCTTCGGCCTCTCCGGCAAGTCCTTCATCCCGATGATTGTCTCCTCGGGCTGCGGCGTTCCCGGCGTGCTCGCCACGCGCACGATCGAGAACGAGCGCGACCGCCGCATGACCGCCATGCTCACCACCATGATTCCCTGCTCTGCCAAGCTGCCGATCATCGCGCTGGTCATGGGCGTGCTCGCCGGCGGGTCCGACATGTGGTGGGTCGCGCCGATGTTCTACCTCATGGGCATCGTCGCCATCGTCATCTCCGCCATCATGCTGAAGAAGACCAAGCCCTTCCAGGGCGAGCCCGTCCCCTTCGTGATGGAGCTTCCCGACTACCACCTCCCCAGCCTGAGGTCCTGGGCGCTCCACGTGTGGGAGCGCGTGTCCTCCTACGTCAAGAAGGCAGGCACGATCATCTTCGCCGCCTCCGTCGGCATCTGGTTCCTCTCCAACTTCGGCGTCGCCGGCTGGGAGGGCGGATCTGGCGCCTTCGGCTACCTGCCCGGCATGGAGGGCGTCGGTCTGGACTACATGGAATACTCGGTTCTCGCCGGCGTCGGCGGAGCTCTCAGCTTCATCTTCGCTCCGCTCGGCTTTGGCAACTGGCAGGCCACGGCCTCCACGATCTCCGCGCTCATCGCAAAGGAGAACCTCGTCTCCACCTTCGGCGTGCTCTACGGCCTGGGAGGAGCGACGGAGAACTCCGTCAACATGTGGATGGGGTTTGCCGGCATGTTCACGGTCGACGGCGCGCTTCACCTCGGTGCCATGTGCGCGTTCGTGGCATTCAACATGCTCTGCGCGCCGTGCTTTGCCGCGATGGGCACCATCCGTCGTCAGATGGACTCCGCCCGCTGGACCGCGTTCGCGATCGGCTACGAGTGCCTCTTCGGCTGGGTCGTCGCCCTCTTCATCAACCAGTTCTACGAGCTCATCGCGTTCGGGAACTTCGGGTTCTGGACGCTCGTGGCGTTCGTTCTTCTCGCCGCGGTGCTCTTCCAGCTCTTCCGCCCCATGCCCAAGTGGGACAAGGCTGACGAGAAGATCGCCTCCTCCCTCTCGGGGAGCGCGGCATAGCGTTTGGTTGGTAGGGCGCCTCGCGTCGTTGCGGGGCGCCCCTTTCTGTCGGGAGGCCACGTGTCACGGCGTTCGAAAACCTATGAGCTCGCCCGTGGGGTCGTGGTCTCGTTCGGCACCTTCGCACCCGACGGATCGGTGGGCTTCTGGGCGTTGCAGAGGGCGTCGCTTGTGGTCGTGGCGCTTTGCGAGGGCTTGCTTGGCTTTGCGAGCCAGGGCGAAAGCCTGCGGCTCGAGGGCGGTGCGATCCTGCTTGCCAGACCCAGTGCGGTCTCGAGCCTGAACGCCGAATCGCATTCCGGAGGGTTTGCGGTCTCGGTCGACGCCGAGCGCGTGACGCCGGAGACGCTCGCGGCCTGCGCGGCGCTGGGGGTGTCGCGCGAGGACGTCGAGCGTATCCTCGACGAGGGCGAGGGCGTGCGAGTCTTTCCTCCACACGGCGAGCTGATGTCCGTCTTGGGCCGCGTGTGCGCGTGCGAGCGCGACCAGGACGTCGCAGGGATGCGCCTTCGGGTGATCGAGCTCATGTCGTGCGTCGTGGCGGAGGCCGAGCGAGAGGCGGAGGGTTCCAAGGCGTCCGCCTCCCACCAGAGGATCGCCGCTCGGGCCGTGCGCGAGATGCGCGAGGACCTCGCATGCCCGAAGACCATCGCGCTGCTCGCCAGGAAGTGCGATACCTCGCCGACGGTTCTGAAGGAATCCTTCAGGGAGGTGTACGGCATGCCCGTGTACTCGTGGTATCGGAGGTATCGCATGGAGGCCGCCTCAAGGCGCCTGCTTGACGGGCACAGCTCGGTTGCGGATGTGGCGCTCTCGGTTGGCTATTCCAACCCCTCGAAGTTCGCGAAGGCGTTCGGCGAGACGATGGGCATGACCCCGAGCGAATGGCGCCAGGTGATGGCCGGGTCGAAAAGTTAGCCTCGTCTCGCGAGTTTGCGACCGATGAGGGCGATGCGTCCAAATGGAGTTGTGGACGTGTGGGGGAGTGGGCAAGCTAGGGCAGTCCTGCCATCAGGGCGCATCCCTTGCGCCCTGTGCGCAGTCGGCTTCATGTGACCAGAGGATAGAAAGGAACTTCTCATGGGACTTCATCACGGTTGGTTCGTCGCTGCAGGCGCCGCGGGAGCCGCCGCCGTCTCGGGACTCGCGTCTAGCGGCTACCTCCACAAGGCCGCCGTCGCCGTGACGACGTGCGGCATGAGGATCTGCGACGCGGTGAACGCCGAGTGCCAGTCCGTTGCCGACGACGCCGCCGACGCGCACGCCGCGGCCCGCCGCCAGGCCAAGATCGACGCGGCCGTCAAGGCTCGCCTCGACGAGCTGGAGGCTGGTATCCGCAAGGAGGTCACCGAGCAGGTCGACTCCGAGGGCGCAGAGGCCTAGGCGCGCATGTTCTTCAACGTCGTCTCCGAGATCTCCGGCCGCATGCGCCTTCGCTGCGGTGCCCTCCTGTTCGACGAGGGCGAGGCTCGTGGCGTGGCCCTTGGCCTCATGGGGATCGAGGGCGTTCGCAGCGCAGAGGTGCACCCCGCGAACGGGTCCATCCTCATCGTCTTCGACCCGGCGTCGCGCGAGGCGGTCCTCGCGTTCGTGCGCGAGCTCGACCCCCTCGACCTTCCCAGCGCGGCGCCCGGCGTGGACGAGGCGTCGAACGCCATCGAGCTGGCGGCCGAGAAGAACCGGTTCGTCGGCGAGGTGGGCAGGATCGTGCTGGCGAAGATCGCGAGGCGGATTCTCCTGCCGCTGCCGCTTCGAAACGCCTGGGTCGTCTTCCAGGCGATCCGCTTCTTGGTCGAGGGGTTGAGGCACCTCGTGCGCGGAGAGCTCACGGTCGAGGTGCTCGACGCCACGGCGATCTGCGCCTCGGTACTGCGCGGGTCCTTCTCCGATGCGGACGCCGTCATCTTCCTGCTTCAGCTTTCCGACGTCATCGAGAGACACGTGCAGAGCCGCACGCACCTGGCCCTCATGGGCAACATGGTCACCCGCGCGGAATCCGTGTGGGCCGTCATCGACGGGGAGGACGTCAGGATCCCCGTGGACGACGTCGAGAAGGGCATGGTCCTTCACGTGGGCATGGGTTCCGCCCTGCCCGCGGACGGAGAGGTCGTCGAGGGGGAGGCGGAGATCGACGAGTCGTCCATGACGGGGGAGTCTCTCCTCGTCCACAAGGAGGCCGGCTCCACCGTCTATGCGGGCACGGCAATCGAGAGCGGCGACCTCAGGGTGAGGGTCATTGCACCTCCCGGTGCCGCGCGCATCGACAAGATCGTCTCCCTCGTCGAGGAGTCGTCCGACCTCAAGGCGGAGGCGCAGGGCAAGGCGGAGCGTCTCGCCGACGCCCTCGTGCCCTACAGCTTCCTCGCGTTCTTTGGGATTCTCGCGATCACGCGGAGCATGGCGAAGGCCATGATCTTGCTGATGGTCGACTACTCCTGCGCCATCAGGTTCTCGACCCCCGTGGCCGTCATGAGCGCCATGAACGAGGCGACTCGCCGCAACATGGTGGTCAAGGGCGGCAAGTACCTCGAGGCGCTCGCTGAGGCAGACACCATCGTGTTCGACAAGACCGGAACCCTCACGCGCGCCTGCCCGCAGGTCGAGCGCGTGCTGAGCTTTGGCGACAAGGGGGAGGACGAGGTTCTCCGCTATGCGGCCTGCATCGAGGAGCACTTCCCCCACAGCGTCGCGCGCGCCATCGTCGAGGAGGCCCGGCGACGCGGCCTCCTTCACGAGAGGGAGCTGCATGCTGACGTCGAGTACATCGTCGCGCACGGCATCTCCACCAAGGTCGACGGCCTTGACGTCTGCATCGGCAGCGGGCACTTCGTGTTCGAGGACGAGGGCGTGCCCTGCCCGGAGGGGCTGCTCGAGAGGATCGAGGCAGAGCACCCCGCCTCGTCGGTGATCTTCATGGCGTCGGACCATGAGCTGATGGGCGCGATCTGCGTACGCGACCCGATTCGCGAAGAGGCCCAAGGAGTTCTGCGCAAGCTGCGCGAACATGGAATCTCCCAGATAGTCATGCTGACGGGCGACTCGGAGGCGTGCGCGCGCCACGTCGCCGAGCAGCTGGGGATAGACGCCTACCACGCCCAGGTCCTGCCAGAGGACAAGAGCCGCTACGTGCAGGAGCTTCGCGCACAGGGACATCGCGTCATCATGGTGGGCGACGGCATCAACGACTCGCCTGCGCTCGCCGCGGCCGACGTGTCGGTGGCCATGTCCGACGCGAGCGACATCGCCCGCGCCGTGGCCGACGTCTCGGTGCTCGACGCCTCGCTCGAGTCTCTCGTGCGCGCCCGGCGGCTGTCGGAGGGGCTCATGAGGCGCATACGCAACGACTACAACTTCATCGTCGCATTCAACTCGTCGCTCATCGCCTTCGGCGTCGCTGGCGTCATGCCGGTGACCACGGCGGCGTACCTCCACAACGGGTCGACCTTTGCCGTGACTGCCCTGAACGCGCGCCCCCTGCTTCGGGACTGAGCGCTGCTCCGCACCCCACGTCCACTCGAGCAGGTTTTTGTGCCTGGGACCCTCGG
This sequence comes from Olsenella sp., assembly GCA_017941585.1. Lineage (GTDB taxonomy): Bacteria > Actinomycetota > Coriobacteriia > Coriobacteriales > Atopobiaceae > Olsenella_J. Next base: position 16,879 of record JAGAWD010000439.1, read on the forward strand.
CCAATCGTCCACTCGGGCGGGTTTTACGCCACCGGGGCGGGTGGGAGTGGAGTCGTATCAGGGTGCGCGGAATACTGCCAATAAAGTAAGAACAGACTAACTATTTGGCAATTGGGTATCAGTGGGCATATGACGTTGTCGTCTCGCGGCGCATGCGAGTTGTGTGTGGCGCAGTCGCGGAGCGGCTGCGACGGGTGTGTGATGCGTCGCGCGGGATTTGGAACGAGGGTGATGACCTTGGAACTCCTTTCTGATACCACGATAAGCACGATATGGGGGCTTGCGATTCCGCTCGCCGGAACGACCCTCGGTGCGGCAATGGTGCTCCTCATGCGCAGGGGGCTGAGCCGCATGGTGACCCGCGCCCTCACGGGCTTTGCCGCGGGTGTCATGGTGGCGGCCTCGATCTGGAGCCTCATCGTGCCGGCGATAGAGAGCTCGTCTGGCATGGGTCGTCTCGCCTGGGTACCGGCCTTCGTCGGCTTCTGGGCGGGCGTCCTGTTCCTGATGGTGCTCGACCGCATCCTGCCGCACCTTCACCTCGGCGAGGGAGACACCGAACCCGAGGGCCTGCGCAGCAACCTCCCGCGCACGATGCTCATGGTGCTGGCGGTCACGCTGCACAACATTCCCGAGGGCATGGCCGTGGGCGTGGTGTACGCGGGGCTGCTCACGGGGGAGGCGGGCGTGACGGCGGCCGGCGCGCTTGCGCTTTCGCTGGGCATCGCGATCCAGAACTTCCCCGAGGGCGCGATCATCTCGATGCCGCTTCGCGCCGAGGGGGCGAGCAGGGGTCGCGCCTTTCTGGGAGGGTTTCTCTCCGGGGTGGTGGAGCCCATTGCCGCGGTGCTCACGATTCTGGCGGCGAGCCACGTGGTTGGGTTTCTCCCGTACTTCCTGAGCTTTGCGGCGGGAGCCATGATGTACGTGGTAGTGGAGGAGCTCATCCCCGAGATGAGCGAGGGCGAGCACTCGCACGTTGGCGTCCTCGCCTTCGCGTTGGGGTTCACCGTCATGATGGCGCTTGACGTAGGGCTGGGCTAGGCGCGTTCCGACCGTTTGGAGTTGCGGGGGCGCGGCGTAGCGAAGTAGCATGGTTGATTGAAAAAGTTAGCTAGAACTAATTTTATGCGAGGAACCATGCAGAACCCAGAACCCTACCTACGCATCTCGGGCCTGTGCAAGAGCTACGGCGAGGGCGACGCCCACGTAAACGTCCTCAGGAACATCACCACGACGGTGGACAAGGGCGAGGTGTGCGTGCTCTTTGGGCCGTCGGGCTCTGGCAAGTCGACCTTCCTCAACCTCGTGGGCGGCCTCGAGCCCGCGGACACCGGAACCATTACGGTGGGCGACACGCAGATCACGGGGCTCACCGGCAAGGAGCTCGTGGAGTACCGCCGCCGCGAGCTCGGCTTCATATTCCAGTTCTACAACCTGGTGCCCGACCTCACCATCCGCGAGAACATAGAGGTCTGCCAGTACCTCTCCAAGAATCCGCTTCCGGTGGACGACCTCCTGAGGTCGCTCGGCCTCTGGGAGCACCGCCAGAAGTTCCCCAACCAGGTCTCCGGCGGCCAGCAGCAAAGGTGCGCCATCGGCCGCGCGCTCGTCAAGAACCCGGGGCTGCTGCTCTGCGACGAGCCGACGGGCGCCCTCGACTACAAGACATCCAAGGAGATTCTCCAGCTCATGGAGGAGGTCAACCAGACCTACGGCTGCACGATGGTGATCGTCACGCACAACGACGCGATCCGGCACATGTCGCATCACGTCCTGCGCCTGCGTGACGGCGAGCTCGTCGAGGACGAGAAGAACGAGTCGCTCGTGCCTGCCGCCGAGCTCGAATGGTAGGCGCAAATGTTGCCCGCCATGTCACCCATCAACAAGCGGCTGCCGCGCGAGCTTCGGCATAACCTGGGCCGCTACCTCGGCCTCTTCGTGCTCATCGCGCTCACCATCGCCATGGTGTCGGGCTATCTCGTCGCCGCCAAGTCCATCGAGCGCAGGATCGCCGAGACGCGCGAGGAGGTCACGCTCGAGGACTTTGGCTTCGCCACGCAGTTCAAGGCGTCCGACGCGGCCATACGCGCGGTGGAGGACCTGAGTTCGGGCAGCGTCGTCCACGAGAACTTCTACTCCGACGTCTCGCTTGCCCTTTCCGGCGACGGGGCCGCGTGCACGGCGCGCCTCTACAAGAACAGGGTCGACTTCAACCAGGCCATCTACTACACGGGACATGCGCCCGAAGCCGAAGGCGAGATAGCCCTCGACAAGACCTTCTCCGCAAACCATGGGCTCTCCGTCGGCAGCACCGTCACGGTCGCGGGCCGCCGCATGACCGTCTCCGGCATCATGGTCCTCACCGACTACGAGGCCCTCATCAAGAAGAACACCGACCTCATATTCGATGCGCAGACCTTCACCGTGGCGCAGGTGACGGACACGGCATTCGACGAGCTGGCCGCGGGCACCATCTACAACTATGCCGTCGTGCTCGGCGGCGCGGACGCCGACATGAGCCTCGCAGACCGCACCGACCTCGAGCGCGACGCCGCCGACGCCCTTGCGAAGGGCGGCGCCAAGGTCGTCGACCTCGTCGACCGAGAGTCGAACAACTCGATGACGTATGCGGACGACGACATCGAGGGCGACCAGGTGGGATGGGTGGTCATCTGCGCCATCCTGCTCGTGGTCTGCGCGTTCGTGTTCGTCGTGCTGACCAACGCCACCATCGAGGAGGAGAGCGCCACCATTGGCACACTCCTCGCGTCCGGATACCGCAAGGGCGAGCTCATCCGCCACTACCTGGCCGCACCGACGATCGTCGGCGTGCTCGCGGCCGCCGTCGGCAACGCCGTCGGCTACGGTGCGGTCGTCGACCTCATGAGCGGCCTCTATTACCGATCCTACTCGCTGCCTCCGTACCGCACGTACTTCTCCGGCGAGGTGTTCGCGATGACCACGGTCGTGCCCGTGGTGATGCTCGTCGCGATCACCTTCCTCGGCATCGCGCGCAAGCTCTCGGCAACGCCGCTCGCGTTCCTTCGCCGGGAGGTGGGGCGAAGGTCGCACCGCTCGAGCCTCGCCTTGCCCGAGCGCTGGGGCTTCGTGACGCGATTCCGCTCGCGCGTCTTCCTGCGAAATGCCTCCCACTTTGCCGTCCTCTTCGTGGGCATCATGTTCTCGAGCCTGCTTCTGCTCTTTGGCCTGTGCATGCTGCCACTCATCAGGCACTACGCCGGACAGATGGCGGACTCCGTTCCCGCCGAGCACGTCTACATGCTCAAGGCTCCCCTCGAGATAGACGTGAACGCGGCCGAGCGCGGCTGGGCGGTCGCGGCCGACAGGCTTCTGGACTTTGAGCGGCCCGCCGACGAGCTCTCTCGGGAGGACTACCTCGACCTCGTGGGCCGCGCCGCCATGCTCCAGGGCGACGAGCGCGTCAGACAGGGGCACGTGCTCAACACGAAGACCAATCCAGAGCACGTCGTCGAGGACGCCGAGAAGTTCGTGGCGACCACGCTCGACGTGGCGCGCCTGCGCTCCGAGAAGAGCGAGCAGGTGACGGTCTACGGCGTAAAGACGGGCTCGAAGTACTTCAAGTATGACGTCTCCGGCGGAAAGATCGTGATCGGCGCCGGCCTCGCCAAGAAGTGCGGGCTTGCGCCCGGGCGGCAGGCGACCTTCACCGACAGGTACACCGGGGACACCTACGTGCTCGCCCCCGACGTCGTTGCGGGCGAGCCAACGGACATGAACGTCTACATGAGCCGAGCGACGTACGCCGAGGTCTTTGGCGAGGACGTCGACTACTTCAACGGTTATGTCTCGAACGAGCCGCTGAGGCTCAACGACCGCTACGTCGCGTCGGAGATGACGCCTGGCCAGATGGTCGAGATCGCCAACCAGATGGAGGACTCGATGGGCTCCATCATGTCGATGATCATGTGGCTTGCCGTGCCAATCTCCATCGTCCTCATCTACCTGCTCACCAAGACGGTCATCGATCGCTCTGCGCGCTACATCAGCTACATGAAGGTGTTCGGCTACCGCAACAAGGAGGTGACGAACCTCTACGTGCGCTCGATCACCATCACGGTGCTCGCGTCGCTGGTGCTGTCGCTTCCGCTCGTCTACTGGCTCGTCAGCCTCCTCATGGAGGTCGTCATGGCAGACTACGCGGGAAACATCGAGCTGTGGGTGCCGTGGTACCTGCTGCTCGAGGTCATAGGCATCGGGGCCGTGGCATATGCGCTCGTGGCGGTCGTGCACGTGTGGCACATTCGACGAATCAGCCTGTCAGACGCGATGAAGGTGCAGGAGTAGGGCAGGGGCGGGTGGCAGCCGGTCGGGGGCACCGGCGACTGGTTCTCGAGGCATCGGGCGGCCTCCCTGTTGGGATGCAATCGACGGCATCTGCGCTAAGCGGCGCGGCGGCGCTTGCAAAGTTCGCGTCAGAGGCCGGGCGGAGCCTCCTCTCGGGTGGTGTTTCGTCAGAAGTTTTGGCCAGAAGTTTTGAAAAGACGCCATTTCCCGCAAGTTCTCACTTGCAAAGAAGTTAACCGCGGTGTACTCTATAGTAGAAGTTAGAGATAGCTAACTCAGTGAGTTGCTACCTGTCTCTGCTTAACCCTGCCACAGATTGCGGACCCTCTCCCCGCTAGCGTGGCCTTCGCGCCGCCGGTCCCCCTCTTTGCCGGCGGCGCCTTTTTTTGAATTCGACCCGTTCGGGCGGTGCCGCCCGGCGGGAGTGGGGAGGCGAGTCGAAGGGAGCGAGATGAGCGGTGCGGGAGCCATGAGCGTCTGCTACGCGAGCGGGCTGCTCGAGGGGTGCACGGCGGGCGAGAGCCACCTTTGCCGCGAGTTCGCCCAGACGTTCGTCCGCTGTGCGGCGGGCGTCATCTATACGGCAAAGCCCGTGGCGCTCTTCTCGTTCGCGCCGTCGGCGGAGACCCGCGAGCGAGAGGGGGAGGGCCTGCGCGACTCCCTGTACGAGCTCGCGAGGGTGTATGGGCGCGAGCTGCGCTCCTTTGGCATCGGGCTTGAGCGCCTCTCCGTCCGAGGCGGTCGCATGACGCTGCTCGTATACCGCGAGAACCTGATCGCGGAGCTTCTCGAGAACGACGAGGACCGCGCATTTCTTCGCGCGCACGGCTATGGGACGAAGGGCGTTTCAGACCTTCTCGACTCCATGCGACGACGCTTGGCCGAGTACTACGGGGCGGTCGGCGTCGGTCGGGAACGTCCGACGTTTCCGCATGAGATCGGCCTGCTCTTTGGGTATCCGCTGGAGGACGTGATCGGGTTCATCAACGGCGCGCGCTTCACGTGCCGTGGGCCGTGGAAGGCCTACGGGGACGTCGAGCAGGCCAAGCTTCGCTTTGACGCGCTCTCGCGCGTGGAGGGGGAGTGCCGCCGACGCTACAGGTCGGGAACGACCCTCGCGCGCCTGCTTGCGACCGCGTAGGCCTGCTCGCCCGGCCGCGCCCGACTGCGCTCGCAAGGTCGGTCGAGTCATTGGGTAACCGCCCCGCCAGGGGCTGACGAATGGAAAGAACACGATTAGGAGGAACAATGAGCAAGGTAGCAGTTGTGTACTGGTCGCAGTCTGGCAATACGGAGGCCATGGCGAATGCGCTCGCCGAGGGCGCCGCGGCCGAGGCCCAGGAGGTCTCGACCTTCTCCGCCGACATGGTGGCCGACTACGACGCCTTTGCCTTCGGTTGTCCCGCAATGGGCGCCGAGGAGCTTGACCCCGACTTCGAGGAGGTGTGGAACGACTGCGTCCCCGCCTTTGGCGACAAGCCGGTCGCGCTCTTCGGCTCCTACGATTGGGGCACGGGCGAGTGGATGGAGACATGGAAGGAGAGTGCCGAGGGGGCGGGCGTGAACGTCGTCGACACGGTTATCGCCAATCTCGAGCCCGACGACGAGGCCGTCGATGCGCTCAAGGCGCTTGGCGCAAAGCTCGCCGAGTAGGCCGAGTCCCTCGCCTGGCCTCCTTCCGGAGCGCCACCCCGTCCTGAGCCGTCTGGCTCGCGTGTTCGCGCAGGCGGCCTGGGGTGGGGTGGCTTTGGTGCTCGCTGGGCTCAATGTTCATGCCCCTCCCCGCGAATTAGCCGCCTAATGCGCATGAAACTCGCCTTCGTGTGGCGCGATTGAACCCCGCATGCATGAAGCTCGCGTTCGTGCGACGTGAAAAACGGCCCATCTTACTAGTTTCACTTTTGTTCTGCATAATTTACGATAGGCAGCTGGGAGGATTCCGACTTTTATACAAGGATTTTCGGCTGCCTGCTCCGTGGCCCCAAAAGTACGTCGCACGAAGGCGAGTTTCATGCAAGGGCGTCCTCAGTACGTCGCACGAAGGCGAGTTTCATGCAAGCGATTCCCGAAAAAAGCGGGACCCGGCCATCGCGCGATGGCGTTATCGTGCAATTGCGGCAATAGACAGTCGGCTGCCCGTGCGCGAGGCCCGGCCACTTGCGTGCGAGCGCTAACCCGAAGCCAGTCTGCGAGCAGTCCGGAGCTACTCGGTCCCAGCCACAGCGCTTGCCTTGGCCTGCGTTTTCTCGTACGCTCAAGCCATGGAGAAGAACCTGACATACCGCGACTACGCCCGCTTTGCGGGCCTTAGCCTCGAGGAGCTTGCGCGGCAGTGCGAGGCGGAGGCGTTTCGCGCCACCGGCCCCGGTGGCCAGGGGGTCAACACGACCGACTCGGCGGTGCGCATGCGTCATGTCCCCACCGGCATCGTGGTCACGAGCCGAGAGTCGCGCAGCCAGTTCCAGAACCGGCAGTCGTGCCTGAGCAAGATCCATGAGAGGCTCTGCCGGCTTGCCGCCCCTCCCAAGACGCGGCGCAAGACGAAGCCCACGCGCGCGTCCGTCCGCCGCCGGCTCGAGGGCAAACGCCGCCGCTCGGAGGTAAAGAGAAGCCGCCGCAGACCCGGTCTCGACGACTAGCCTGCGACGGCCCCTCGCAAAGGGCGCGCCGTCTGATGTGACGCGCCGTGGGCCGGCCTCGTCTACTTTGCCTTTCCCTGATTGGCGACCGCGTTGATCTTCGCCTCGATAGTGGCGGGGTCGCCGATGTAGTGCTTGTCGACGACGTTCCACTCCCTATCGAAGGTGTAGGCAAGCGGCACGCCCGTGGGGATGTTGACCTTGAGGATTTCGTCGGGCGTGAGGCCGTCGAACTTCATGACGAGGGCGCGAAGGCTGTTGCCGTGCGCGGCTATGAGCACGCGCTTGCCCGCCTCGAGCTCCGGCCTCACGTTCTCCTCAAAGTACGGCCAGGCGCGCCTGACGGTGTCGTCGAGGCACTCGGTGTAGGGGAGAAGGTCTCTCGGCACGTCTCGGAACTGCTCCTGCACATGGGGGTCGCGCTCGTCTCCCGGCTCCAGTGCCGGTGGGCGCACGTCGAACGAGCGGCGCCAGATGAGCACCTGGTCCTCGCCGTGCTCGCGTGCGGTATCCGCCTTGTTGAGCCCCTGGAGCGCTCCGTAGTGGCGCTCGTTCAGGCACCACGTCTTGTGGACGGGGAGCCACACGCGGTCCATCTCGTCGAGCACGATGTCGAGCGTGTGTATGGCGCGCTTGAGCATGGAGGTGTGGCATACGTCGAAGTCGAAGCCCTGCTCCCTAAGTGCCTTGCCGCCGGCCGCGGCCTCCGCGCGCCCGGCCTCGGTGAGGTCGACGTCGGTCCATCCCGTAAAGAGGTTGAGTTTGTTCCACTCGCTTTCTCCGTGGCGGATGAGCACGAGGCTCATGGTGTCTGCCATGTTGGCTCCCTTCTTCGCGGCATCGTTTGCCTACAGTATAAGTTAGATATAGCTAACAATTGAGAAGAACGGCAAGTCTTGAGAAGAACGGCAACTCTCCATGGAGAAGGGCCCGCGGCGCTTGTGGCGCCGTGGGCCCGATCCTGCGGTTGCGCTGCGGTTGCTCTCGGAGATGGCAAGCCTAGAGCGCTGCGGCCACTGCCTTCTCCACCTCTGCCATGTCGACCGTGGGCTCGAAGCGCTGGACGAGGTTGCCCTCGCGGTCGATGAGGAACTTGGTGAAGTTCCACATGATGTAGGCCTTGTCGCCGAACTGCTTGTTGTTCATCTTCGCAAACTTGTCGAGCGCCTTTGCCTTGATGCCCTTGCCGAAGCCCACGAAGGGCCTCTCGGTGGCGAGGGCAGCGAAGAGGGGGTCGGCGGTGTCGCCGTTGACGTCGAGCTTCTTGAACTGGGGGAACTCGGTGCCGAACTTGAGGGTGCAGAACTCGTGGATCTCCTCGTCGGACTCGGGCGCCTGCCCCGCGAACTGGTTGCAGGGGAAGTCGAGAATCTCGAAGCCCTGGTCGCGGTACTTGGCGTAGATGCGCTCGAGGTCCTCGTACTGCGGAGTGAAGCCGCAGCCTGTGGCGGTGTTGACGATGAGCAGGGCCTTGCCCCTGTACTCATCGAGCTTGACGCTGGAGCCGTCCTGTGCGGTGACGCTGAAGTCGTAGACGTTCATGAGGCCTCCTTCTGATTTCGATCTGACGAGGATAGAGTAGCACGGGAGGCCGCGCTTTCTCCTAAAAAGATTGCGCGCTATTGAATTGAACACAATTTCTATATCTTCGTATGTTTTGAGACGTGTCAAGTGTGACGGGCGGACCCTTGGGCGCATGGGTGAGTTGTGTGGAAATAGTTAACCGTGGTTTACAAATAGTTATATGTGGGTTACTTTATAGGAGCGGAAAGGCAAGAGTCTGGCCGCAAGCGTGTTTTACCATTGCCCATGCGACGCGGTCCTCTCCCCGCAAACTATGGGCCCCCTTCCCGCCGGTGCCCCCTTCCTCGCCGGCGGGTTTTCTTTTTTGCGTTCCGCG
>JAGAWD010000440.1 GCA_017941585.1 Olsenella sp.
CATCTCCGGCGACGCACGCTCGCTCATGGACGACTTCATGGAATTCGTCTCCCTGCGCGAGGCGCGTGAGGCGGCCAGGCGTCAGAGGGAGGAGGAATACCGCTACGCCTCGTACGCACGCTACTACGAGAGGCGTTTCCTCCAGCTGGTCGACGAGGGCGGCCCGGTGGCCGAGACGATCCTGTTCGGCTCGGGGGACAAGGTGCGCGCAGCGTACGAGGAGTTCGTCAGGGGATGCCTCGCTGAGAAGCGCGCGGAGGCCGTCGAGGAGCGCTGCAGCATACTCAGGGCGGAGATCGGGGCCGGGCTCGAGATGACGGACTTCGGCGACGGCGAGGGATACACCCTTGCGGCGACGTCGGGCATGCTCCCCGAGGACGAGGTCGAGAGGGCCGTGAGCGAGGAGCGCGAGCGCATCGAGGGCGAGCTCGAGGAGAGCGACGAGGGGGTGATAGCGCAGGTGATGGCGGCATACGACAGGCTCCATCCGGAGGACCCGCAGCTTGCCGCCTTGCCAACAAGAGACTTCAGATACCACAGGAAGAGGTAGGCACCTCAAGAGAAGGGGCCCGCAGGTGTTGCAGCACCCACGGACCCGTGTCCGCTCCAGATCGAGGCTAGAGAGGACGGTGTCATTGTATGGCATCATTCGGCACAACCACCAAGAAAAGCTTCCACGAGACTGTCGCCAACGCGCAAGCGGCACATGCCGCCAGCCCATCAACACCATACGAGGGGCGGTGAGGCGCATGGCAACCACCAGGGGCAAGGGCTCGATCATCCAGATGGACAAGAGCAAGCCCAGGGGCAAGTGCCGCAAGTGGCGGCTCAAGGTCTCGACAGGCAGGGACCCTCGCACCGGCAAGTACGCCTACAAGGCGCATCGCTTCGAGGGGACCTGCACCCAGGCGAAGGCCGCCCTGCGCGACTTCATAGCCGAGGTCGAAGACGACGCGGTCCAGGGCCGCACTGACTATACCTTCAAGGAGTACTGCGACCAGTTCGTCGAGCTGAGGAGGGCCGGCAAGGAGGTCTCCCCCACCACCCTGCGCAAGCAGGAGACCTACTTCAGGGCCGCCTGCCGCCACATCGGCGAGGCCAAGCTCGAGGCCGTCACGCCCACGGACCTCAACAAGATGTACGTCGCCATGCTCAAGGGCGACACCATCTCGGGCAGGAAGGCAAGCGGCACCTACGTCAACAACGTCCACGCCAACGTGAAGCTCGTGTTCGACCAGGCGGTGAGGGAGGGACTCATCGTCTCCAACCCCTGCGCCTCCGCGACGCTGCCGAAGATGGATACCAAGGAGAAGAAGGCGCTGAGCCCTGAACAGGTGCGCGACCTCGTCTCCCAGCTCGACCCGACCGACGACCACGACTGCGCCTTCCTGCTCGCCATAGCCATGGGCATGCGGCGCGGCGAGATATGCGGCCTCTCGTGGGGCGACATCGACTTCGAGCAAGGAATCGTCGACGTGAGCCACTCCTACGACGAGCTCAGCAACCTCAAGGAGACCAAGACGAAGGCGGGCATGCGCCTGCTGCCTCTGCCCGACAGCATCGCACGGGCACTGAAGGCGCACAAGGAGACCCAGCTCTTCAGGTTCGAGAGAATCAACGTATCCCGCAAGAAGGGACAGGCAAGGCTCTGTCAGGACGACAACACTCCCGTCATAGCGGACAACAAGGGCGACCGCGTCAAACCCTACAACCTGAGCCACTGGTGGAACCGCGAGCGGGGCGGCTTCGGGCTCGAGGGCTACTGCCTCCACGAGCTCAGGCACTCGTACCTCAGCCTGCTCGCCTTCAACGGCGTGCACCCCAAGGTCATGCAGGCCCTCGCCGGCCACGCCAGCTCCAAGATCACCATGGACATCTACACCCACGTGAACATGGACGCGAAGCGAAACGCGCTCGCGGCGGTGTCATCGGTGTTCTGAGAATCCGGATGCATCAAATCTGAGGGTAGCGGCCCGTCACCATCTGAGGTGGCGGGCCGCTACCCCTGATCGGGCTCCGCAAGCAAGAAGCGCTACTTATTCATTATTTTATGTTTACAGCACAGCCCCGCGAGAGACTCAACCACTGCTGGGGCGGACCAAATTCCGAACCAAATGAACCCGAAAGGATCGTTGCGAAGCGTTCGGAAGTGTCACCCCAAGTTTTCCGGCACAACACTTTTTACCTGCGATTTTGTTGCGTTTGGTCCTAAAGTGTTAGGGAGTGTTTTTCATCAAGTTTTACCCAGATCAGGTTCTTGGGTCGAATGATTGGGTCATTCCTCTCAGCCGGGCCAAATCCCCAGCTCCCCGTGTGTGTCCATTATAGCAGAGGTGGACTCCATGGCAAAGCCGCAGGTAAAACGGCATGAGAGCCACTGAGTTTCCTGTCGTCTTTCTCGTCCATAGAGTCCATCTCGACAGGACGAGCACAGTCCACCTAGTCCAC
>JAGAWD010000441.1 GCA_017941585.1 Olsenella sp.
CGTGACGACGCAGATCTGCAGCCTGGAGATCCCGCGCAGGTGGACGTCGCTGCCGCTGCGGTGCCTGAGCCGCGGCATCTCGAACGCGCCCGCGCCGTCGTGGCCGGCGGGCCTCGAATGGTTGCCGGTCAGGCTCTCGGCGAAGTACTTGCCGTCCACCTGCACCTCGCCCACCGGGCGGAACGCCTCGAGCCTGGACGCCATGACCTCGCACGCCCGGTGGCGCATGAACCACGCCGTCCGCAGGCACACGCCGCACCTCTCGGCGCTCTCCCTCAGGGTGAGCTCGTCGACCAGGCACTGCGCGAAGTCCATCCACTGCGACGGTTCCAGCTTCGACTGCGCGAGCAGCCTGCGCGACCCCGCCGTGAACGAGCGGCCGCAGCCCTTGCAGAGGAATCGCTGGGCGCCCCTCTCGTCTCGGCCGCGCCTCACGAACCCCGGGCACCCGCAGTGCGGGCATCCCCCCGGCTCGCCTTGCGGCTCGGCGAGCTCCTCGGCGATCATGCGCTTGAGGTCCGCCGCCAGCGCGACCTTCTCGTTGTGGCTCAGCTGCCCTGCGAATTGGCGTATCATGTCGAGCATGGGCCCTCCTCGTACGTTGCCTGTCTGTTCAACTGCAACTATAGGGGAGGGCCCCTTTTTGGAGGGTCAGGAATGGGACACACCATATCCACATTGGTCTAACATAGAAAAAATAGAAGGCCAGGCAAACGCAGCGGTTTTGTAACGAGGCCCGCGTTTTTTCGCGGGCCTCGTTCATTTCGGCATGGAAGGTTTGTATGCAAATCTCAATCACGAACTATCGCAACATCAGCCAGCTCGGCATCGAGTTCGAAGAAGGCAAGGTCAACTACCTATTCGGCGTTTGCGGCTCAGGCAAGTCGTCCATCCTTTACGCCATATCGAAGCCTCTTGAGGCTAAGGACGCGACCGTTGGCGAAGATAGCAAGCCGGTTGTGCTTGTAGACGGGAATCCGCCCCAACCTGATGCCGCATCGCTTTACAGCATCGAGCGGCAAACAGTATTGTTCGACCAGACAGCCAATGAGGAATGCTACCGCGTGTTCGTCGGAGACGAGTCGGAGCTTCTGGCGCATGAGGCGGTCTTCCACGCAAGCATCGAAAGCCTGCGTGATATCAGACAAAGACTGATCGCGCTGAAAGACGATGTTGACGCTCTCGCAAAGGAGATTGGAAAGCCAGCAGCGAGAAGCGGCAAGTTCACGGGCGCATCGAAGCTCTGCAAGGCGCACGCCGCAGTCTCGGGCACCACAGGCCGCGTTCGCGAGATGATAGACGCGAGCGGCTACGATTACCTCGAATGGCAGTCGAGGGGATTCAGTGTCAACGCTGACTTTGACAACGGCGTATGCCCGTTCTGCGGCCAGCAAATACCTGAAGACCGTGCAATCAAGCTGTCAGAAGTTCGTGCGCTAACAACAAAAGAACTCAAGCCGTTATTCACCGCATCGCCGATCATGGAAAGACTCGGGTTTCAGGCCCCGGACTTCTCTGATGAGGACGAGTTCACGAAGCTAAAGGAGCGGATTGAGCTCCTGTTCAGGGCGCGAGCTCAGATAGAACTCGTGCTCCAATACTGCAACATCGGCAACGGTATGGCACTTCTCAAGGGCGTTCCCAAAGGTCTGGAGATTGACGAGGTGGTGTATGAGTTCGTCCCCGACCTGCGCACCCTTGTGGAGGACGTCAACGCAAGGCGTGCCGAGCTGTCGGGTCTCATGGGCCGCATGGCAGCTGACCTCAAGAGGATGGTGGACACTAACGCCAGAAGCCTAAACAGCAAGCTAAAGATGCTCGGAATACCCTATGCCTTCGAGATAGAGGATGCAGACAGGTCGGGCCATAAGGCAGCATACGTCCTGCGTCACGTGAGGGACAAGCAGGGTGAAGACATGCGCAAACAGCTGTCCTACGGTGAGAAAAACCTAATCGCGCTGCTGTTGTTCCTGCACAACAACGAATCCGAGCTCACGCTGGTAGATGACCCGGCATCATCCTACGATGACTTCCGTAGGAGCCAGATTTATCGTTGCATCATGGAACACCAGGGAAAGACCGTCCTCGTAGTGTCGCACGATCAGGCGTTCGTACGTCGTGCTGCTTGCGATCGCAACGTCGATAAGCTCGGCACCATACAATTCCTCGAGAATGCCGGCCACGGCTGCAAAGTGTACCCGATAACGCGAAGCAGCTTCGTTTTCATTGACGACGAAATCAAGCGCCGCGTTGGGCTGGCCAGCGGGTACTTTCAGAAGATGGTCAACGTTAGGCTCTATTGCGACATACACAGGCACGAGGTAAGCGAGGCAGCCTGGGGATACACGTCCGCCGTACTACATGGCTCATGCCGCGAAGAAATAGAATCACAGCTAACCGAATCCGGCATCGATGAGTAGGCGGTCATTGCGGAGCTAACCAATAGGCTTGGCACCAACCTGCCTCCGATGCCTGAAAGCGTTGACAGAGGGGTCAATGATTCATTCACGGACTATGAGGCGTTGGTCGCCGTGCGCGAGAGCTTGCGTCGAAAGAAAGAGATTGGCAGACTGTCCGAGGAAGGGTCGCTCCAGTTTGATATGTTGAACGACCTTGTGCATATGAATGATTGCGCCCTTTTCTGCCTCAACCCATACGAATACGCTGTTTGGCCGCCGATATTTGCCTCTCTGCTTGAAGAGGTGAGGAGGGGCTAGCACATTCTAACAATGACGTATTGTAGATACAGAACAGAGTAGAGCGAATCAAGCGATTCGACCGTTGCGGTAATCGTGCCCAAACCTGCGCTCGTCACGTTGTTGAATTTATCTACCGCCGGGCCGTGCGCACAGGCCACGCAAGCGCAGC
>JAGAWD010000039.1 GCA_017941585.1 Olsenella sp.
CGCCGCCGGCTACTGCCAGGTGTGCTGGGGCAAGCACAAGCGCGCCGTCTTCGACCAGCGCATCGCCGAGCGCGACGAGCAGAGGGCCTACGAGGCCCTCAAGAAGCGCCGCCAGCGGGCATTGGAGCGCTCATGAGGAGCCTGTGCCCGGTGTGCGGGAGGGCGGGCTGCACGGCGCATCTCAGGGCCGTCCAGCGCCGCAAGCGCAAGCCCAGGACGGGCGAGCAGGAGCGGGCCCGCAAGGACAAGGAGCCGTGGCGTTCGAAGTACCACGACAAGGGCTACCAGCGCGAGAGGCAGCGCGCCATCAGGCGATACGCGGGCAAGTGCGCCGTCTGCGGCGCGCAGGCGTTCAGGCGCAACTCGGCCGGCGCATGGGTGCAGATGATCCCGGGCGCCGGCGTGCATCACGTCAAGAAGCTCTCCCAGGGCGGCGCGGCCGTCCAGGGGGACATGATCCCGGTCTGCCCGGCGTGCCACGCCGAGCTTGACCGGAGGGGAAGGAGTCAGAGATGAACAGCATGAAGTGCAGGATCCAACTCGCCGACATCAGGCCGAGCGAGGGCAACCCGCGCCAGGACATGGGCGACCTCGAGCAGCTCGCCCACTCGATAGCGGCGACGGGCGGCGAGCCCGTCAACCCCCTCATCGTCGTGCGCGACGGCAGCATCTACCGGCTGGTCGACGGCGAGAGGCGCTACCGCGCCCTCAAGATGCTCGACGCCACCGAGGCCGACTGCATCGTGTTCATGGATTTCCCCGAGGCCATGGAGGCCATCGCGGCCATGGCGACCGATGACAAGAAGCTGCTCACCGACGAGGAGCGCTCGCGCGGGTTCCAGACCATGCTCGTGCTCGGCGTCGAGGAGGGCGAGGGCGCGGCGGCTGCCGGCATCGAGGTCGAGCAGTTCAGGCGCGCCAGGCGCGCGGCGAAGGCCATCAAGCCGGAGACGGCGCGCATCCCCGGCCTCGAGGCGCTCATAGTCGCCGGCGACGATGACTTCACCGACGAGGAGATGGTGGAGATCATCGACGCCGAGACGAGCGGCGGCGGGGTGGCCTACGTCGCCGAGGGAATCCGCAGGCGCAAGCGCAACCAGGCCAACGCCGCCGCCATCATCGAGGCTCTGCCGGAGGAGGTCGACGTCTACGCGAGCCAGGCCGCCATGCGCGACGCGGCCGAGGGCAAGGGCCTGGCGCTGACCTTCCGCCGTGCGATCTCCAAGCCCAAGGACGCGCCGGATGGCGCCGGCGCCAGGGCCTACGACGGCTCGACGCTCGCGGCCTACGCGGAAGGCTCCTTCGTGTGCGTCTACGAGATGTACGAGGATGGCGAGGACGATCAGGATGCCGACGAGGCGGCGGAGAGCGCGAGGGCCGAGGAGATATCCGCGCGCAATGCCGCCATCGCATCGCTCCACGCCACGTGGGAGGCAGCCATCGCCAGGGATCCCGGCCTGCTCGCGGCGCTCGACCAGGTGGCCGTGGAGGCCCGCAGCATGCCCTTGTGGGCGGACGCGCCGGAGGACGGCGACGAGGGCGCCCTGCGGTGCATCCTCGAGGACGCCATAGGGTCGAGCCCCAGCATGTGGGAGCGCGCCCAGGCGTTCGGCGAGGTGATCCGCTACACCAGCCTCGACGCAGACAACGCGAAAGCCTCGGCTAGAGCCCTCGTCGCGGCCTACGACGCGCTGGCCGACGTGGGCGCATGGGAGCCGACAGACGATGATGAGGCGCTCAGGGACTACGCCGTGACCAGGCTCGGTGGGGCCGATGCCTAGGGCCAGGAAGCTGAAGCCCGAGGAGGTGCGTGGGGCATACGTCTCGCACCTCCTCGGCAGATCCCAGAAGTCGCTGGCGGCGAGCTACGGCGTCGCGCAGGCGACGATGGCGAGGCTCCTCCACCAGTTCGAGTACGAGCACCCCGAGGAGGCACGCGAGGAGCGCGAGATGCTCGGCATGCTCGATGACGCCAGGGCGACCGACTACGGCGCATGCCCCGCCAAGCCCGAGAGGATCCGCGTCCGCCTGTGCGGCGGCGAGATAGCCGAGAGGTGGCAGTGCGGGGCATGCGGGCGCGTGCTGAGGGCGGGGCAGCCCAGGGCATGCGGCGCATGCGGGACGATCGTGAGGTGGCCCAGGTGACGACAACGACGGAGACGAGGTACCCGAGCTGGTACAAGATACGGGTCGATGACCACGAGACGCCGGAGGGCTCCTACCTCATAGGGGACGGCCGCGAGTCCGGGTGGGCCATGTATGGCCGCTACGTGGCGCTCAGGGGGATCCTCATGAGGACGCCCGGCGCGGTCATAGACCTGACCGACCAGCGCGCCGCCAACGCCCTCGCGCGCCGCCTCGACATGAGCGCCGACGAGCTGTTCGACATGTGCTGCTCACTCGCCACGATGGGGGCCATCACGGCGGGCGATTGGGATCGGCTGACGGTCTGCGTGCCGGAGATCTGGAATGTTCAAAACTCCTATGAGGAGAAATGTAGAAAACTCCGCGAGAACGGGCGGAAGGGCGGACGGCCGGTCGAGAAGGGGTCAAAATGACAACGCGCCTACCTGCGGGAAAAACCAATTGCAAACCAAACGCAAACCTAGACCAAACCAAGCTCCTTATACTTAGATTTAGATTTAGAAGTAACTCTTACGTACTTGAAACTCCTCTGCCGGAAGTTTTCGACAATCGGGGCGCGCGATGATCCGCGCCACGCCCAGGCGCCGGAAGGACGGCCGATGGTACGTCCGGCCGTTCCTCGGAACCGACCCCGTGACCCACAAGAAGATCCGCCCCTACCACCTCCTCGAGGCGCGGGATGCCGCGAGCGCGGCCATCGAGGCGGCGGCATGGCTCAGGACGCTCGAGGACAGGCCGACGGTGAGGGCGGCGCTCGAGCGCTACATCCGCAGCCTCGACCTCGCCGGGGCTCCGGCCAACACCGTGAGGATCTACCGCCACGACGTCGAATCCTACGTTGCGCCCCACATCGGGTCGATGGCCCTCGCGGACGTGACGCCAGCCGTGCTCACGAGCCTCTACGGCCAGCTCAGGGAGCGCGGGGGGCGCAAGCGCGCGCCGCTATCCGGGAGGTCCATCGCCCAGGTGCACTGGCTTCTTCACGGCGCCTTCGCCCACCTCGTGGCCACCGGCGAGATGGAGTCGAACCCCGCCGAGCACGCGGTGAGGCCGAAGGTCGAGGGCACCGACGTGGAGTCGCTCGGGGAGGAGGACGTCGCGGAGCTGAGTCGATGGATCGGCGAAACGCTCGCATCCGAGCCGGCGACCAGGGGCGAGCGCAGGGACCGTGCGGTTGCGCTGGCGGCGAGCATCGCGCTGTCGACCGGGCTCAGGCTCGGCGAGGTGTGCGCCCTCCGTCGCCGCGACGTCGACCTCATGAGGGGCAACCTCCGGGTGAGCGGGACGATGGTGGAGGCGCCGAAGCTCATGAGGCAGGCCACGACCAAGGGCAAGCGCACTCGGAACCTCTCGCTGTCCGACGCGGACGTGGCGCTGCTGCGCCGCGAGATGGAGCGCGTGGCGCGGAAATGCCCCCACAAGCCCGTCTCGCCGCTCGTGACGGCCGATGGCGGCTTCATGCGACCCAGCTACCTATCGAGACGTTTCAGCGCCGTATGTGGGCTCCTAGGGCTTCCCGAGGGCACGCACTTCCACACCCTCCGTCACACCCACGCCACGTGGCTCCTCATGGCCGGCGCGGACATCCGGACGGTGAGCGAGAGGCTCGGGCACGCCAAGCCGGAGACCACGCTCGGCATCTACGCCCACGTGATGCCCGGCCGCGACCGCGCGGCGGCGGAGGCGTTCGAGCGCATGGCGGAGAGTGTCGACCCCGTGCCAACGGGCGCATCCGGCATGGGGGACGATGGCGCAGACAATCCCAGCTAGGCAACGTCGGCGGGGAGCGAGAGAGCAATCAAGAGGGAATTATACGAACTTTTGGAAACGGAGGGCAAAATGAGCAGCAACCACCACGACCCGACGGAGCCCGCCCGCAAGCTGGCGGAGCACTACG
>JAGAWD010000442.1 GCA_017941585.1 Olsenella sp.
CTTTCGCGAGAATCCCTTTGGGGGCGGCTATGCCGTAGCGTGCGGCATGGGGCAGATCGCGGAGATGGTCGAGAACTTCGTCTTTGACGCGGACGCGATCGAGTACCTCGCATCCATTCGGGCTCCGGGTGGCGGACCCATGTTCAAGCAGGGTTTTCTCGACTATCTGAGCGACTTCAGGATGCGCGTCTCCGTGTGGGCAGTGCCCGAGGGGGAGATCGTCTTCCCGCGCGAGCCCATGGTGCGCGTGCAGGGGCCGATCATCGACTGCCAGCTCCTGGAGACCGCCCTTCTCAACCTCGTCAACTTCCAGACGCTCGTGGCCACCAAGGCGGCCCGCGTCGTTCACGCGGCGGAGGGGCACGGCGTGTCGGACTTCGGCCTGCGCCGCGCCCAGGGCCCGGACGGTGGCCTGGCGGTCGCCCGTGCATCCTACGTCGGCGGTGCGGGCTCGACCTCCAATGTGCTTGCGGGCAAGATATACGGCATTCCCGTGTTCGGGACCCACGCGCACTCCTGGGTCATGGCGTTTCCGACCGAACTCGACGCCTTCAGGGCCTTCGCGAAGACGAGCCCCAAGAACTGCACGCTGCTCATCGACACCTATGACGTGGGCAAGGGCATCGAGAATGCCATCGTCGTCGCCAAGGAGATGGAGGCGGAGGGCGAGCGCCTCTCCGCCGTCCGCATCGACTCCGGAGACCTCGCCAAGCTCTCGAAGGAGGCGCGCGCCGCGTTCGACGCGGAGGGACTCGACTACGTGAGGATCTCCGTCTCTAACGACCTGGACGAATACACGATCCAGTCCCTTCTCGCCCAGGGCGCGCCCATCGACTCCTTTGGCGTCGGCACCAAGCTGGCCACCTGCGATCCCCAGCCTTCGCTTGGCGGCGTCTACAAGCTCTCCGCCACCCGTCCCACGAGGGAGGGGGAGTGGGAGCCGGTCATCAAGCTTTCCGAGATGGCCTACAAGCGGACCATACCCGGCGTCCAGCACGTGCGCAGGTTCTACGACGCTGCCGGCTGTCCGGTGGGGGACATGATCGTCGACGACTCGGTGGCAACGGGCGAGGATAACGTCATCGTCGACGTCCTCGACGATCTCACGACCTACGACATGGGTGCGATGGAGTCGCGCGAGTTGCTCGAGCAGCTGGTCGAGGAGGGTACTCGCACCAAGGACCCGGATTCGATAGATGTGGCGAAGGAACGCTGCCGCGAGGCCCTCATGAGGCTTGATCCCGCAGTGAAGCGCTTCCTGAATCCGCAGCTGTATCCCGTTGGCCTCGAGGCGGGCCTCGCGTCCCTCAGGTCGGAGCTTGCCCGAAGGGAGCGATGCGGGTCTGGTCGTGGATAAAGTTGTCAACTGATGTCATCAACTTATGATGCCTTGCGAGGCGCCGCCATGTCTGCGCCTCGCTCTGGTAGACTCAGAAACGGTGTCCGGCACCTCGCCGGTTCGAACGAGAAGGAGTAGTAAGCATGCCCGAGACCATCGAAGAGCTTGTCAAGCAAGCAATCGCCGCCGCGCAGTCCGCCGGCACCCTGCCGGAGTTCGAGATTGAGGACCTTGGCATAGAGCGTCCTGCCGACACCGCGAACGGCGACTGGTCATCGACCGTGGCGATGCGCTCGGCGCGCCTCGCGCACATGGCTCCCGCAAAGATCGCGCAGGCCATCGTCGAGAACATCCCCGAGAACCCCGCGGTCTCCAAGGTGGAGGTCGCAGGACCTGGCTTCATCAACTTCTACATGAGTACGTCTGCCAACAACGACGTCTTCCGCACCGTGCGCGAGAAGGGCGCTGACTGGGGCCGCGTGAACGTGGGAGACGGCCTCAAGACGCAGGTCGAGTTCATCTCCGCCAACCCCACCGGGCCCCTCCACGTCGGCCACGGTCGCTGGGCTGCCCTCGGTGACTCCCTCTGCAACGTGCTCGAGTTCGCCAACTTCGACATCCAGCGTGAGTACTACATCAACGACCACGGCTCTCAGATGGACGTCTTCGGAAGCTCCGTCTCCAAGCGCTACCTGCAGATCGGTGAGATCATGGAGTCTGACGGCGTCGATGCGCAGACGGCCATGGAGAAGCTCCTCGATGACCGTGGCAACTTTGTCGAGGACGAGAACGACGAGCATCCCGAGACCCATCCCTACATGGACGCCTTCAACGAGGCGCTCGGCGGCAACTCGTATGGCGGCGACTACATCATCGAGATCGCCAAGGAGTTCTGGGACGTCGACGGCGACAAGTGGGTGGACGTCGACAAGGAGACCCGCGACGACGAGTTCCGCGAGCGCTCCTACCAGGCCATGCTCCAGCGCATCAAGAACACTTGCCACCAGTCGCGCTGCGACTTCGACGAGTGGAAGAGCGAGCGCTCCTTCTACGCCAAGAACGAGGATGGCACGAGCCTGGTCGACCGCGCCTTCGACACGCTGCGCAAGGACGGCTACGTCTACGATGACGACGAGGGCGTCGTGTGGTTCAAGGCAACCGCCTTCGGCGACGACAAGGACCGCGTGCTCGTCAAGGGCAACGGAGAGTACACCTACTTCGCCTCCGACGTCGCCTACACGCTCGACAAGTTTGACCGCGTCGACTACGAGATCAACATCTGGGGCGCCGATCACCACGGCTACATCAAGCGCGTCCAGTCGGTCGCCGAGGCCTTCGGCTACCCGGGCAAGTACGAGATTCTTCTCGGACAGTTCGTCAACCTGCTGCGCAACGGCGAGCCCGTCCGCATGTCCAAGCGCAAGGGCACGATGATCTCCTTCCAGGAGCTCCTCGACGAGGTGGGCACTGACGCCACCCGCTACACCCTCATCAGCCGTTCGTCCAATCAGACGATCGACTTCGACATCGAGGCCGTGAAGCAGAAGTCCAACGCGAACCCCGTCTACTACGTCCAGTACGCGCACGCGCGCATCTGCTCGATCCTGCGCCGTGCCGCCGGCGTCTCCGAGGAGGAGGCAAAGGAGATGGGCATGGACGCAGTCGCGAAGAGGGCGATCGGCGAGGACTACGACCTCGCCCTCCTGACCGACCCCACCGAGGCTGCGCTCGCGCGCAAGATCTCCGAGTTCCCCGACCTCATCGCCGGTGCTGCCCGCGACCGCGCGCCGTTCCGCCTCACGCACTTCTGCGAGGAGCTCGCGGGTGCCTACCACGGCTTCTATGCGGCGTGCCAGGTCCTTCCCAGCGAGGGTCGTCCCGTTGATCCCGAGCTCTCGAAGGCGCGTCTGGCCGCATGCGACGCCGTGCGCATCAACCTTGCCGTTGCTCTGAAGCGTATTGGCGTTACTGCCCCGGA
>JAGAWD010000443.1 GCA_017941585.1 Olsenella sp.
CAGGCATGTCATCAGAAGGAACGCCCCCGCGAAGGGAAGTGCGAACCTTCTCGATTTGATTGCGTCTATCATCGTCGCGCCCCTAGCCGGAGACGGCGAATTTGCCGTCCGCATACGCGACCGAGACGATGCTCGCCGCCGAGTCGTCCAGGTGGAAAGTCGCCGTCACCCTTTTGGCCTTGAGGTCGAGGTAGACCTCCCCGTCGAAGGAGGCCTTGGTGGCCGCGGGCGCGTTCTTCGCGGCCCAATCGCCTATGGCCGATTCGAGCTCGGCCGTCTTCCCGTCGATCAGGTCCGCGTAGCCGTCGGCTAGATCTGCGACGGAGAACTCGACGTCGGGCGCCTTGCCCTGGACGTACGTCTTGTGCAGCAGGAACGCGTCGCACGTGACGGTGTAGGAGCCTTCCTTGCCGTCGATGATGATCGTGGCCCTCTCTCCGTCGGAGGAGCCCTCCCTCAGCGGGGTGATCGTCAGGGTCGTCTGGCTTTCAGACACGGTCTCGTCGCCCGCCGTGAACGGCGTCGCCGAGAGCTTCCCGTCCTTCGATTCGACGAAGCTGCCCTCCTTGAATGTGCAGGTGTCCTTGGGCTCGCCTTCGGCTTGCCACACGTGGGACCTGAGGATATCCATCGCGCCCGCGTTGCCCGCCTGCGCCTCCGGGGCCTCTTCGGCCTGCTGCGACTGCTGCTGCTCCGCTGCGGTTCCGGGATCGGACTGCCTGGCAATGGTGCAGCGCACGGCGCTGCTGGCGATGAGCACGACGACCGCGCCGATCGCCGCGATGAGCATGAGCTTGTTCTTGCGTTCCATTTGCGTTCCTCCTTTACAGGTAGCGCACCGCGCACGTGAAGTACGAGATGCCGTTCGATATCTTGCAGACGTCTCCCGTCTGCGGTTCGTGGATGTACTGGTCTCCGCCGATGTAGATGGCGACGTGCCCCGGCCTCCAGAGGATGTCTCCCGGGCGTGCTTCCGATAGCGGGATCTTCGTTCCCCCGGTGGCCTGGTCCTCCGAGTAGCGCGGGATCGAGATGCCCGCCTGCGCGTAGCACCACTGGGTCAGCCCCGAGCAGTCGAGCCCGACGTTCGGCGTGCTGCCGCCCCATACGTACGGCACGCCTAGTTGCGAGTGCGCCGCCTCGACGATGGCGTTGCCGGATGCCGTGCCGCTCTTGAACTGCTCGACGGTCATTCCGTCGAATCGGTAAAGGTTGTAGGTCTTCATGATCGACTTCAGGCTGTCGACGTATGCCGATGACGTGGCGTAGCCCGCGTCCTTCAGGCCCTCGGCCATCTTGTCCGAGTCGTGGTTGGCGATGGCCTCCTGGATGAGCGCGTTCCCCGCATAGCGGTCGTTGGCGAGCAACACGCGCGAGCGGAACACGATGCAGTCCTTGTACGACTTGAAGCTCGTGAAGTCCGCCATGATCGTTACGGTCTCGCCTCCGTATTCCTCCTGGGTCGCGTACGACGACTTGCCCGATACTTCGGGGCAGCTCGCGAAGCTCGAGGCCCACTTGATGCCGAAGAGGTTGTTGTCCTGCGTGGCGAGGCCCGACAGGTGGTCTCCCATGCCGGATTCGCAGATGATCTGCGCGATGGTGCAGCCGGCCGGGTGCCCGTACTCCTCCTGGCACTCGAGGGCCGTCTCGACCATCTCGTAGGTGATGTAGGGCGGGAGCCCCGCCACGGCCCGCTTGGCCTCCTCGTTCTCCCAGAAGCCGAACAGGGCGCCCACGAGCTGGGCGACCGCCATGATCGCTATGACCGACGCGATGATCCCGCATATGACGCCGAGCACCGGCAGCCCGAACGAAGACGCGCCCGTAGCGGCCAGGACCTTGGTCCCGCCCGCCTTCGCCGCCGTCGAAGCCG
>JAGAWD010000444.1 GCA_017941585.1 Olsenella sp.
ACTGCACGACGGCCTACGACTTCGAGGCTCCCGTGAAAGACAGCCTGACGCTCTACGCCAAGTGGACCGCCAACGACTGCGCCGTGACCTTCGACGCCAACGGCCACGGCACGGCGCCGGACGCCCAGACCGTGAAATACGGCGACAAGGTGACGAAGCCGGCTGACCCGACGGCCGACGGCTACTCCTTCGGCGGCTGGTACGCCGACGCTGACTGCACGACGGACTACGACTTCGAGGCTCCCGTGAAAGACGGCCTGACGCTCTACGCCAAGTGGGTAGAGGCGACTCCTGCCGAAGAGCCCTCCGAAGAAGAGGACGTAGTCGATATGTACCGTCTGTACAACCCGAATTCCGGCGAGCACTTCTACACGGCCGGCGCGGGCGAGCGCGACGTGCTCGTAGGCGTGGGCTGGACTTACGAGGGTGTTGGATGGACAGCGCCTAAGACCTCGAATACGCCGGTGTACCGACTCTATAACGCAAACGGCGGCGAGCACCACTACACCATGAGCGAGGTGGAGCGCGACATGCTCATAGGCGTAGGCTGGAACGACGAGGGTATCGGTTGGTATTCCGATGACGAGCAGCGCGTCCCGCTCTACCGCGACTACAACATCAACGCGTTCTCAAACAACCATAACTACACCACGAGCGCGGAAGAGCATGAGATGCTCATGAGCGTTGGCTGGAGGCCCGAGGGCTATGCCTGGTACGCTGTGAAATAGCTCTCTTCTTTAGGCTGATTCGTAGCTGAATGAATGGGCGTAGGGGCACAGGCTCCTGCGCCCATTCTATTGTTTCGGATGCTCGTCAAAGGAATCGAACCCAATGCGATGCAGGCAGTCGCCTAAGTGTGCAGGGTCCTCGGCGCATCTGCGCTGCTCGGCATGAGTCATGTATCCGCCTATGCGCGTGGGCGAGCCCCTCCTGCCGGGAAAGAGGGCAACGTAGGCGGGAGGCCACCCCTCGGGCATCACCTCCTGGACGCTCCTGTATGCGGGGTAGCGCTGCGCTTCGCCGACGCTTGCCAAGAAGGGCTCGACCAGCTCCGAGCGATGGCGCTGCTGCAGATAGATGCCCGCATGCTCCTTCTCTCCCGTCGAGAGGTCAAGCTCGAAGCCCATGCTGACGTCCTTGTCCTCGCACACGGTGGAGAGCCAAACGAAGGCCTTCTGGTACCCATAGCCCGCCCCGGGGGGCAAACGTGGCGCCTGGCTCCACCTTCTCAATCACCGAGAGAACGTCGTAGCAGGGCTCGTCAAGCAGCGGAAACTCAAGGTATATTGACGGCCTGGCGCTACCGATGAGCGTTCGCTCGTACAGCGACCTAAGCTCCTCGCGTTGCCCTCCCAGCAACGCCTCGTCCCTCCCGTCGGCGGCGGCAAGCGTATACAGCAGGTCGATCATATCCATCTGGGCTGGAGTAGGAAGCGCATGCGCTCCAAGTTGGGTACGGACACCGTCACGCGTGAGCGTATCCCTTTTGCGTCCACGCTCATGGCGCGAGAAGGATATCCTCTACGCGGTTTCCAACTTGGTGGCGCATCCATTCGTCTTAGGGAGGCGCCGGCCAGCCGGACATACACGGCGATTATCGATAACTATCTCCATTTATGCTCTATGAAGAAAGAACGGAATATTAGTTTATATACACTTGCATAAATAAATGACAATGGAGCCCGTTTTGCCTGTACCGTAGACCGAGTAGATTGAGAGATCGCTTTCCGAAGGCGCCGTCACGTAAAGGAGGAGTCTTATGAGGAGACGAGCGTGGTTGGGGGGAGTGCTTGGCGTACTCGCGGCCTTGTTTGTTGTAGCGGCCGTCGCCCCGGCGCAAGCATGGGCGGCTGACCATGAGAACGCATCGTACTTGGACAGGTGGTGGGACGGCTCGCGCGTCCAACAGCAGTGGAAGACCGTGAGTGCGGAGGTCCTGGATGACATAGACAGCGACCACTACACCCTGTCGGGCTGGTACGTCGTAAAGAAGAGCTTTGGCGATGGCGACCGTCCCACTGTCAGCGGAATATGCAACATCATCCTCAACGACAAGGACGGCGACGACAACTTGGAGATGAGCCTGCGTGACGGTATTCGCGTGCCGCCTGGGGCGACGCTCAACATCTATGCCGGCGGCGAGGCCGAGACGGGCAAGCTGCTCGTGGGTAAGTCGAAGGCCGACACTGCGGCCATTGGCGGCGACAGCGGTCAGAGCAGCGGCACCATCAATATATATGGCGGCACTGTTGATGTCACAGGTGGATCTCATACCAACCACGGCGGCGCCGGCATCGGCGGTGGATGGAAAGGCAGCGGCACCGTGAGGATCTACGGCGGCTCCATCAAGGCCCGGGGCGGCAACGAGGGCTCTGGCATCGGCGGCGGCAGCAACAAAGAGGGCAACGACAGCACCGGCGGCGGCAGCAACGACATTCAGATATACGGCGGCAGCATCGACGCAGGAGGCTGGTGGGGCGCCGGCATTGGCGGCGGCCAATATGGAAAGGGCGGCAAAGTACAGATCTTCGGCGGCGACGTAACGGCCGTTGGCGGCGCGGACGCTGCCGGCATCGGCGGCGGCGAGGAACGCGATGGCGGCAACATCACGATCAGCGGCGGCAAGGTCACTGCGAAGGGCGGATCGCTGACGAGCAAGGGCGGCGCCGGCATCGGCGGCGGCGGCAAGGGCGCAAGCGGCACGATTCAAATTTCTGGTGGTACCGTCAACGCCAAGGGTGGTGCCTTTGCCTCTGGCATCGGCGGCGGCGACGAGGGTGAGGGCGACGACATTACCATCTCCGGTGGCAACGTGACCGCCACCGGACACACCCAAGATTCCAACGGCGGCGGCGGCGCGGCCGGCATCGGTGGCGGTGACAAGGCCGCAGGTAAGATCATCACCATCTCCGGTGGTACCGTGAGCGCCACCGGCGGCACGAAGCTCTCGGTCAACGGCGGCGCCGGCATCGGCGGTGGCAGCGAGAAACACGGCGAGCATATCACCATCACCCGCAGCGCCAACCACCCTCAGGCCCACGGCGGGGCGGACGCGGCCGGCATCGGCGGCGGCAGCGTTGGCGAGGGCAAGAACATCAAGATCACCGGGGGCACTGTCAAGGCGACCGGCGGCTCGGAGAAAGACGGCGGCGGCGCCGGCATCGGCGGTGGCCAGAACAAGAGCGGCGAGGTCGAGATTTCTGGCGGCAATGTCACTGCTACGGGCGGCGCTGACGGCGCCGGTATCGGCGGCGGCGAGAAGGGCGGTGCGGACAACAGCATTACTATCTCCAGCGGCACCGTGATGGCCACTGGTGGTGGCAGCGCTGCGGGTATCGGCGGCGGTGAGGACGCCGGAGGCGGCACTATAACGATTAGCGGCGACGCTAGCATTAACGCAACGGGTGGCAAGTACGGAGCCGGCGTTGGCGGCGGCGATGAGGGCGAGGACGCTGGAACAATCCTCATCAGTGGCAATGCGAACGTAATCGCAAAGGGTGGTGAGGAAGCTTCGGGCATCGGCGGAGGCTATAAGGGTGGCAGAGGCGGCAGCGTCACCATACAGAGCGGTAAGGTTACCGCAACGGGCGGGCGCAAAGCGGCAGGCATAGGCACTGGAAGATGGTCGAACTTTCATGGGGATGCCTACTATTCCAATGGCGTGGCCATTACGATTACCGGCGGCACCGTTGACGCGAAGAGCGACTGGGGTGGCGGTGCTGGTATTGGTGGTGGATATATGGGGCCATCTGGAAAGATTCAAATCGATGGCGGCACCGTCAGTGCCAAAGGTGGTGCTGATGGCGGCGCGGGCATCGGTTCGGGCTCAGCGTGCGATCATACCGAATACAACACTGTAGACGTTACCATCAATGGTGGCACTGTCACGGCAACGGCGGGTGCCTTGGATTCCTTAACCAACGAAACAGAAGCCGACCCAGGCGCTGCAATCGGGACAGGTGCTTGTGAGAATGCAGCCACGGTCGGTGACATTGCGCGCGAGTCTTATTTCGTGGGAAAGGTCGAGCTCAACGGCGGACATGTCAACGCATATGGAGCCGACATAACAAAGTCGACCTCCACGAAAGCAGAGAAGCTGAATGTGATCGGAACGACGAGCGATTCGAATGAGGCTTGGGACGGTAAGGGTGAAGTAATTTTTAACGGTGCCACCGTTGATATGTATCCTGGGAATGGCACCACCGCGGTAAAGCAGATGGTTAGAGCAAGCGGCGATGAAACCAAAGCGGTCGTCAAACTCATAGATGAAAAAGCCACATACCAGCGTGTCACCTTTATCACGAAAAGTGACCGGATCAACGCCGATATGAAAGAGGCGAAACTCGACTACCGAACGCTCGTGCTCACGGGAGCGAAGGATATCGAGGAATACGGTGGCACCGAGCTCGAAAACGCCGAATACAGGCACATACGCGTGGAGCCGGCGCACAGGCACAAATTTACGTACAGTGTCGGAACGACCTACGAGACGGGTGACACCATCATCGCGAAGTGCTCTGGCGGAGAGGGTTGCGACCTTGCCAACTCCACGGACAACGGGCAGGCCAAACTGGTGCTCAGCAAGCCGCCGCACACGACCTATGGCGATGGCAAGGACGCAGGTGTTGTGGTGACCGACGAGCACCACATCGGCGACGCAGAAGTGGCCTACTACCCTGCGAACCCGAAGGACGGCTCGAAGGCAAGTGCGATAGACGAGTCTAAACTGTACGAAATTCCCACGGATGCCGGTCACTACTGGGCCGAGCTGACGCTTGATGGGGAAGACTACGGCAGTGCCGCCGCAGGGACCAACAAGGCAACCGCCCATGTGTTCTACACCATCGACAAGGCAACGCCGAGCGTGACGGGCACCGCCGTCATCGACGAGGGCAACACGGCGAAGACGATCGACCTCTCGGCCAATGTCAAGAACACGGGCGATGTCGTCACGTATGCCCTTGAAGACCCCGATGGCTCTCTGGAGCCCAAGGGGTTCGTCGTGGAAGAAGGCGGCATCCTTAAGATTCCCGCCGCCTCTGCCACGGCTGCCAACCCCGACAGCGTCGTCGTCCACGTCATTTCCAAGGCTGACGAGAACCACTACCCCCTGGACGGGCAGATCGTCGTGACGATCAACAAGAAGCCTCGCCCGACCATCACCCCCGATGAGGTGACGTACGCCTATGGTGAAACGGGCAAGAGCGTCGATGTGCAGGTCACGGGTGACGGAACCCATGAGACTGGCGCGATCAGCTATGCCGCCAAGAGCACGGTGGACGAATTCGCCACCGACACCGGCGGCACCAGTGGCACCACGGGCACGGACAGCGAGTGGAGCGAGAACGACATCATCAAGGTGAACAAGAAATCCGGCGCCCTCGAGGCCAAGGAGCTGGGGACCACCTACGTCACCGTCACGGTGGCGGGGAACGACTTCTATGCGCCGACGGTCAAGGACGTGAAGGTGACGGTCAAGGGGGCCCCGATCATGGGCGTGAGCGTCCAGGGGTTCGAGGGCGTCTATGACGGAGCCACTCATGGCCTGAGCGTGACGGTGCCCGAGGGCGCCACCGCATACCTCGCCAGCACGGAGCTCAACAGCGAGAACTACATGATCGACGGCATCCCCGCGACCGATGAGTCCGCGGCCGAACTGTTCAAGTACAGGGAGGCTGGCGCCTACAAGGTGTACTACTTCGTGACGGCTCCCCATCACGAGCCGGTCGTGGGGTCCGCCGACGTGACCATCAGCAAGAAGCCCATCAACGCATCCGCGTATGTCGAGGACAAGTCCTATGACGGGATGACGGACGCGACGGTGAACGTCTCCGTGAACAGCACTGATCTGTTTGAGGGAGACGAGGTTGAGGTCGAGGGCGTCACCGGCTTCTTCACCAACAAGGACGCCGGCGAGGACAAGCCGGTAGTCATTGATGCGAGCAAGGCCACGTTCTCTGGCGAGGGCGCGGAGAACTACGAGGTCACGATTCCGACCTCGGCTACCGCCACGATCGAGAAGGCCTGGGCCCTCGTTATGGCCGACGACCTCTACGTGCCCATGGGTGACCCCTTCCCCGAGCTCACGGCCACGGTCAATTCGCCCGTCCTGTGGGAGGACATCGAGTACGACCTCGCCTGCGACGCGAAGATGGACAGTCCGGGCACGTACGAGATCGTCGCGACGGCGGATCCGACGAAGGGGGCCAACGTCAACTACGAGATCGTGTGCGCCAACGGCACGCTCACCGTCACCAGGCCTATCAAGGTTACCGCCAAGGGCTTCAACGGCCCCTTTGACAATGAGCTCCACGGCATTACCGTGGACGTCAAGAACCCCGGCATTCCATCGCTTGATCCCTCCGCCATCGACAAGCTGACGCATGAGGATTGGCTTGGCCTTGCGCTGTGGGCGCAGTATGCCGGCCTGGACAACGTCACCGTGCCCGAGGAGAGCTGGTCGGAGGGGGAGTGGGCCACGTGGATCGAGTTGGCCAAGTATGAGCTCAAGACGGCCGTGGAGAACTTCAAGCTGGCCGAGGTGTACTACAGCACCGAGGAGCTCACTGCCGACAACTACAAGGACAAGGGCACCAGTATCAGCCCCACCTACAAGGACGCAAGCACCAACACCGTGTATTACTACGTCGTCTCGTTCGACGGCCAGACCCAGGCCGGCTCCCAGGACGTGGTGATCAACAAGGCCGACCCGACCGTCTCCGCGCCGGAACCGGTTGCGAACCTCAGGTACACCGGCAAAGCCCAGACCCTCATCACGGCCGGCTCTGCCGTCGGTGGAACCATGGAGTACTCGCTCGACGGGGTGAACTGGTCCGGCGAACTGCCCTCCAAGACCGAGGTGGGCTCCTACGCCGTGCTCTACCGCGTGACAGGCGACGCCAACCACAACGACGTCGCGCCGACGCCCGTCATCGGGACCATCGCGAAGGCGCTCGAGCCCGGCGTCACGTGCGAGAGCTGGACGTATGGCAGCCCCGCCAAGACCCCCGTGTTCACAGATGGCGAGACGCCCATCACCAAAGGCGTGACCTTCTCCTATAAGGTGAGGGGCGCCGCCGACTCCACCTACTCGTCCGAGCCTCCCACCCAGGCGGGCGATTACGTCGTGCGAGCTGAAGTTAAAGCCTCGTACACCGACTACGACGGCACTTACACGGCAGACTTCTCCGTCGTGCGCAAGCCCATCACCGCCACGGTGATCGCCGCCGACAAGGACTACGACGGAACGACCGATGCGTCGCTCGTCGCCTACGTGAAGGACGAGGATGTCCTGGAGGGCGACAGTGTCACCATCGGCGTCATCAGCGGCTCCTTCGCAGATGCCAACGCCGGCGACCTCAAGCAGGTTGTCGTCGACCAGAACAGCGTGGTCGTTTCCGGCAGGGGCTCGCAGAACTACGATGTGACGGTCCCCGAGACCACCGTGGGTACCATCAACAAGGTCTGGGCCGCAATCATGGCGGATGACGTGACGGTCGCGGTCGGCCAATCCGTGCCCGACCCCTTCACGGCCCATGCGTTCGTGCCAGTCAAGGGCGACCAGCTTGCCTACACGCTCTACTGCGATTACGAGCAGAAGGTCGGCGAGTACGAGATTGTGGTCGACCTCGACGAGACCGTCGCTCCCAACTGCAACTACGAGGTGACCTGCATCCCCGGCAAACTCACCATCACCAAGGCCGAGCTCACTGTCTCTGCGGAAGCGTACTCCGGCACCTACGATGGCCAACCTCACGGCATTTCCGTAACCGCCCTGCCCGAGGCGGCTGGGGCCAAGGTGTATTACAGCACCGAGAGGGACCTGAATGCCGAGACCGCGCCGATTGCGGGTACGCTCATCAACCCGACCTTCACGGACGCCGGATCCTACCGCGTGTACTACTGCGTGATCGCACCTGACTACAATCCGGTTATCGGCTTCAAGGACGTCGTGATTGGCAAGGCGGAGTCAACCGTTACGGCGCCGACGGCCATGCAGCTCGAATATACCGGCGGCTCTCAGGCGCTCGTCGCAGCAGGCTCTGCCGAAGGCGGAACCATGGAGTACTCGCTTGATGGCAACGCCTGGTCGCAAAGCGTGCCCGTCGCCACCGAGCCGGGCGCTTACGCCGTGCTCTACCGCGTGAC
>JAGAWD010000445.1 GCA_017941585.1 Olsenella sp.
AAATCCGACGGTATGGCAGAATCGCGCCCCTCCATCTCGCAAATCCGACGCCGTGGCACGAACGGGGACCGAAAATCACGCAAATCCGGCGCCATGGCACCATTTCGCCCGATTTGCGTGATGGTTTGTGCCATGGCGTCGGATTCCTGAGATGGGAGGCCCCTTTTCTGCCATAGCGCCCGATTTGCGAGATGGTTTGTGCCACGGCGCCCGATTTGCGAGATGGTTTGTGCCATAGCGTCCGATTTGCGAGATGGTCCGTGCCATGCCGTCCGATTTGCGAGATGGCCCGTGGAACTAGACCTTCTGGCACACGCATTGCGTGTTCCAATTGTTAAGGCCTTGCTACCGTGGGCGAGAAGTGTGAGCCCACGTCCCCGTCCTGTGTCATAGTGCAGCATACCGACCCAAGTAGTCGGCCTGTAAGGAGTGAGATATGGCCAGGTTCATGGTTGCAGACGTTAAGGTGGTAGAGTGCGCGTCCTCATGCGCCCTTGGCGTACGTGAGCCTGCGGTTCTAGGCGTCGTCCTAGGCGGCCCGCTCCTACGCCCAGGGCTCCTCTAGGCGGGAGCTTCCCCAGGCGCATTGCCAGCGTCGGAGCGGGTAAGGGGTGCGACATCGTCTGCGCCGCTCCAGGCGCCGTCCGTCGCCTCCCGGTCACACAGACCGAAAAGCCTGACTTCTTAGCTTTCCATCGAGTACCATTTCCGAGGAAACCCAGACCGCCTGCACAAGGGCGGGTCGCTTTCCGCAATCGGTAGCACGTCCGCGGGCGCAAGCCAGACGTCCCCGCTCGCAAGACGGTCCCGCGCGCCACGCGCACCACGAGCGCAACGGGCAAGGCAGACATAAGGGGCGGCAGGTAGGGCACCGCCGAGAGGAGCGCCACATGACCCGAAAGATAGACATCTTCGACACCACGCTGCGCGACGGGGAGCAGTCTCCCGGCGCCTCCATGAACACCCAGGAGAAGCTCGTCATCGCCCAGCAGCTCATCCGCATGAACGTGGACGTTATCGAGGCAGGATTTCCCGCCTCCTCTCCTGGCGACTTCAGGAGCGTGCAGGACATCAGCCGCCTCGCGGGCGACAGGTGCGTGGTCTGCGCCCTCTCCCGCGCCGTCGACGAGGACATCGACCGCGCGGCCGAGGCGCTCAAGATGGCCAAGCGCCCGCGCATCCATACCGGCCTCGGCGTCTCGCCCACGCACCTGAGGGAGAAGCTGGGTATCACCGAGGACGAGTGCGTCGAGCGGGCTGCCCACGCCGTCAGGTACGCCAGACGCTTCGTGGACGACGTCGAGTTCTACGCCGAGGACGCCGGCCGCGCCGACCAGGCCTTCCTCGAGCGCGTCATACAGGCGGTGGTCGACGCAGGAGCCACCGTCGTCAACATCCCCGACACCACGGGATACGAGATGCCCGACGAGTTCGGCGCCCGCGTGCGCGGCGTAGCAGAGAACGTCTCCGGCATCGAGAACGTGACCATCGCCGTCCACACCCACAACGACCTCGGTATGGCGACGGCGCTCGCCCTCGCCGGCGTGCGGAACGGCGCCACGCAGGTCGAGTGCACCATAAACGGCATCGGCGAGCGCGCGGGCAACACCTCCCTCGAGGAGATCGTCATGGCGATCAAGATGCACGGCGCAGCGCTCGACGCCCACACCGACGTCGTCACGACCGAGCTCACCCGCGCCTCCCACCTGGTCGAGCGCATCACGGGCCTGAACGTCCAGGCCAACAAGGCCATCGTGGGCGCCAACGCCTTCGCGCACTCCTCGGGCATCCACCAGGACGGCGTCCTCAAGTCGCGCGACACCTACGAGATAATCGACCCCGCCGACGTGGGGGCCGCCGGGTCCGAGATCA
Source organism: Olsenella sp. (assembly GCA_017941585.1). Lineage (GTDB taxonomy): Bacteria > Actinomycetota > Coriobacteriia > Coriobacteriales > Atopobiaceae > Olsenella_J. Next base: position 1,873 of record JAGAWD010000445.1, read on the forward strand.
TCCTCTCGGCGCGCTCGGGCCACGCGGCGCTCGAGCACCGCTTGAAAGAGCTGGGCTACACCTTCCCCGAGGAGGAGTTCGACGAGGTATACCAGCGCTTCCTCGAGATCGCAGACCAAAAGAAGGAAGTTTACGACGAGGACCTCGAGTCCATGGTGCAGGAGCGCCAGCGCGACATCCAGGCCATCTACACCCTGGACGCCCTGCAGGTCTCCTGCGGCGACCCGCTGGTGCCCACGGCGACGGCCACGATCTCGGACGAGTCGGGCGAGAAGCACGTGGTCTGCTCCACGGGAACCGGTCCCGTCGATGCCGCGTACAAGGCCATCGACCAGGTGGTCTCCGTCCACGGTGACCTGCAGGAGTTCGCGGTCAAGGCAATCACGCGCGGCATCGACGCCATCGGCGAGGTGACCGTGCGCATCCAGGCGGACGACGGTCGCATCTACTCGGGCCGCGGCTCCGACAACGACATCATCGTGTCCTCCGCCAAGGCCTACGTGAACGCGATCAACCGCATGATCCAGACGGACCGCACGCGTCAGGGCTTCTAGCTCCGGCGGTGATGCACCTGCCGGCGCAGAGGGGCGACGGCAAGGTGCACGCAGAGAAGTGATGGAGAGTAGAGATAAGGCGACATCGGCAGTACCGGCGAATCGGCAAGGCAAGGCCGACGAGGGGTCGGCGAGAACGAACGACAGGAGAGGGGGCGATCCGCGCATGGCAGAGATGAACGGGGCACAGGCCCTGGTGCAGATGCTGATAGACCAGGGCGTCGACACCGTCTTCGGGTATCCCGGGGGCACGGTGCTCGACATCTACGACGCGCTCTACGACCGCGCGGACGAGATCCAGCACATCGAGACCACCCACGAGCAGCACGCATGCCACGCGGCAGACGGCTACTCCCGCTCGACCGGAAAGACGGGCGTCGTCATCGCTACGTCGGGGCCGGGCGCGACCAACCTCGTGACGGGCATCGCCACGGCGTACCTCGACTCGGTCCCCATGGTCGCCATCACGGGCAACGTCGGCAACTCCATGATTGGTACCGACGCCTTCCAGGAGCTTGACATCACGGGCGTCACGCTGCCCATCACCAAGCACAACTACTTCGTGCGCGACGCGAGCCGCCTGCAGGAGATCGTCCGCGAGGCATTCGAGCTCGCGAACTCGGGGAGAAGGGGCCCGGTCCTCGTCGACATCCCCAAGGACGTCCAGGCCATGCCCTGCCCCTACGAGAAGCTCCCGGCGATCGGCTTGCCCAGGCGTGCCCAGCCCGACGAGGAGGCCCTCGCCCGCGCGGTAGAGGCGATCGACGCGGCCAAGCGCCCCTTCGTCTACTTCGGCGGCGGCACCGTGTCGTCAGATGCGGGCAAGGAGGTCGTCGAGCTCGCCGAGAAGATCGGCGCACCCATCGGCTGCTCGCTCATGGGCGTCTCCGGCGTGCCGACCGACACCAAGCGCTTCCTCGGCATGCAGGGCATGCACGGCCACTTCGCGAGCACCAAGGCCATGAACAGGTGCGACTGCCTCATCGCGCTCGGCTGCCGCTTCAACGACCGCTCCACGGGCGACCGCACGAAGTTCGCGCCGAGCGGAAAGGTCGTGCACGTCGACATCGACTCGTCGGAGTTCTCCAAGACGCTCGACGACCGCGTGGAGGTCCTCGGCGACATCAAGGCCACGCTCCAGAGGCTCATCGAGCTCGTGAGTCCCAACACGCACGAGGACTGGGCCCGCACCGTGCGCGAGCTGCGCGCGCAGGAGAAGGGCTACGCCGACTACCGCACCGACACCCTCACCCCCAAGGTGATCATGGAGACGATCAACGCTCGGAGGGACCCGGCCATGCCGGTCGTGACCGACGTCGGCCAGCACCAGATGTGGGCCGCGCAGTACCTTACCTTCGACCGGCCGCGCTCCTTCATCACCTCGGGCGGCCTCGGCACCATGGGCTTCGGCCTCGGCGCCTCGATCGGGGCCGCGCTTGCCACGGGCAAGCACGTTGTTCTCGTCACCGGCGACGGCTCCTTCGCCATGAACATGGCCGAGCTCGTCACTGCGGCCGACCACCAGATACCCGTCACGATCGTGCTTCTCAACAACGGCGTCCTGGGGATGGTGCGTCAGATGCAGTCGCTCTTCATGCACCAGCGCTACTCGCAGACCACGCTCGACCGCAAGGCCGACTACGTTAAGGTTGCCGAGGCCTTTGGCGCGCGCGGCCTGCGCGTGGGCACGCCCGAGGAGTTCGACCGGGCGCTCGCCGGCGCGCTCGCCGAGGACGGTCCGGTCCTCATCGAGTGCCCGATCGACAAGGACGAGTTCGTCACTCCGGTACTGCAGATCGGCGCCTCCATGGACGAGCTGATCGTCAACATGGACGACGTCAAGGCGAAGATGGGGAGGTAGGGCATGAGGACGTACAGCATCGCCATCATGGTGCGCAACGAGTACGGCGTGCTCAACCGCGTCACCAGCATGTTCCGTCGCCGACAGTTCAACATCACGGGGCTCACCGTCTCCGAGACGGAGACCGAGGACCTCTCGCGCATCACCGTGCAGTTCGAGGGAGAGGAGCGTGCCAAGAACCAGCTCGTGGCCCAGCTCGCCAAGCTGCCAGACGTCATCTCGTTCAAGGAGTTCGATCCCGACGACTCCATCTCGTGCGAGCTTCTCCTCATCAAGGTGGCCAACCATGACGAGACGCGCTCACAGGTGCTCGACGCGGCGGCCGCCTTCCACGCTAAGACCGTCGACTACACGCGCGACTCCATCGTCTTTCGCGTGGCGGGCCAGAGCAGGCGCATCGACAACTTCATCGACCTTCTGCGCGACTACGAGATCCTCGAGGTGTGCCGCACCGGCATCATCTCGCTCGAGCGCGGCAAGACCGTCATGCGCAACGTCGCGAACGTCCAGTGACGCGGGCGTCGAGCGACGCGGGCGCCGGGCGACGCGAACGACGGGCGACGGGCGACGCGGCCGTTTGGGCAACGTTGCAAGCGTCTAAACAAGCGGGCGACCCCGCGCGCCGCGGGCGCGCGAAGCGATAGGCTGACAGCATAAGGGTTTTGGGCAATTCGGCGCGACGGCGCACGTGCGCGGGCGCGCACGTCTCCCACGGGAGCATAACGTTCGAAAGGGGCACCACATGGCATTCCAGATGTACCACGAGCAGGACTGCGACATCTCAAAGCTCGACGGCAAGCACGTTGCCATCATCGGCTACGGCTCGCAGGGTCACGCGCACGCGCTCAACCTCAAGGACTCCGGCATCGACGTGAAGGTCGGCCTCTACGAGGGCTCCAAGTCGCGCGCCAAGGCCGAGGCACAGGGGCTCGAGGTCGTCTCCAACGCCGAGGCAGCCAAGTGGGCCGACATCATCATGATCCTCATCAACGACGAGCTGCAGGCAAAGATGTACCGCGAGGACATCGAGCCCAACCTCACCGCCGGCAAGACGCTCGCCTTCGCCCACGGCTTCAACATCCACTACGGCTGCATCGTGCCGCCCGCGGACGTCAACGTCATCATGGTCGCGCCCAAGGCGCCCGGCCACACCGTGCGCTCCGAGTACCTGGCCGGCAAGGGCACGCCCTGCCTCGTCTGCGCGCACCAGGACGCTACGGGAGACGCCTTCGACATCGCGCTCGCCTACGGCGCCGCGATCGGCGGGGCACGCGCGGCCCTTCTCGAGACCGACTTCCGCACCGAGACCGAGACCGACCTCTTCGGCGAGCAGAACGTCATCTGCGGCGGCGTGACCGACCTGATGAAGGCTGGCTTCGAGACACTCGTCGAGGCGGGCTACGACCCCCGCAACGCCTACTTCGAGTGCGTGCACGAGATGAAGCTCATCGTCGACCTCATCTACGAGTCGGGCTTTGCCGGCATGCGCTACTCCATCTCCAACACCGCTGAGTACGGCGACTACACGAGCGGCCCGCGCGTCATCACCGAGGCCGCGCGCGAGGGTATGCGCAAGAACCTCAAGGCCATCCAGGACGGTTCGTTTGCCAAGGAGTTCCTGCTCGACATGTCCGACGAGTCGCGCCAGGTGCACTTCAAGATGCTGCGCCAGCTCGAGGCCGAGCAGGAGCTCGAGAAGGTCGGCGCCGAGATCCGCAAGATGTACGCGTGGAACGACGAGGACAAGCTGGTCAACAACTAGCGCACCCGCCGCACCCGCCGCGACCGCCTCGACCACCGGCGACCTGCGCCCGCGGCGCACGGCCTTGGCCGCTCCGCGCACGACACGTACTCATCGCGCTCACCCCATAGCGCTGCGACTCGACTGGGCCTCCTCGGGGGGCCCAGTCGCAAAGAGAGGAGCCACATGAAGTCCGACGCCATAAAGCTTGGCCCCGAGAACGCCTCGCACCGCCTGCTCTACCACGCCCTCGGCTGGACCGACGAGGAGATCCGCCGCCCGCTCGTGGGCATCGTGAGCTCCTTCAACGAGGTCGTGCCCGGTCATATGAACATCGACAAGGTCGTCGACGCGGTGAAGATGGGCGTCGCCATGGCGGGCGGCATGCCCGTGGTGTTCCCGGCCATCGCGGTGTGCGATGGCATCGCGATGGGCCACGTCGGGATGAAGTACTCTCTCGTCACCCGAGACCTCATCGCCGACTCCACCGAGGCCATGGCCATGGCGCACGGTTTCGACGCGCTGGTCATGGTTCCCAACTGCGACAAGAACGTGCCCGGCCTCCTCATGGCGGCCGCCCGCCTCGACCTGCCGTGCACCTTCGTCTCGGGCGGGCCCATGCTCGCGGGCAGGATCGACGGCCACAAGACCTCGCTCTCCTCGATGTTCGAGGCGCAGGGCGCCTACATGGCGGGCAAGATCGACGAGGAGCGCCTGCACGAGTGGGAGTGCAAGGCGTGCCCCAGCTGCGGCTCGTGCTCGGGCATGTACACCGCCAACTCGATGAACTGCCTCACCGAGGCCATCGGCATGGGCCTTCGCGGCAACGGCACCATCCCCGCCGTCTATTCGCGCCGCCTCGAGCTCGCCAAGCACGCCGGCATGGCCGTGATGGAGATGCTCGAGCGCGGCATCACCGCGCGCCAGGTCATGACGAGAGACGCGCTCATGAACGCGATGACGGTTGACATGGCCCTGGGCTGCTCCACCAACACGATGCTCCACCTGCCCGCCATCGCGCGCGAGTGCGGCGTCGAGCTCGATCTCGACGTCGCGAACGAGGTGTCGCGGCGCACGCCCAACCTCTGCCACCTGGCACCCGCCGGCCCCACCTACATGGAGGACCTCGACGAGGCGGGCGGCGTCTGGGCCGTGATGGCCGAGCTCGACAAGCGCGGGCTTCTCAACCGCGACTGCATGACCGTCACGGGCAAGACCGTCGGCGAGAACCTCGCAGGCGTTACCAACGACGACCCGGAGGTGATCCGCCCGGTGGAGAGGCCCTTCTCCGAGACGGGTGGCATCGCGGTGCTGCGCGGCAACCTCGCGCCGGAGGGCTCGGTCGTGAAGCGCTCGGCCGTCGCGCCCGAGATGCTCGTGCACGAGGGGCCGGCGCGCGTGTTCGACTGCGAGGAGGACGCGCAGGCCGCCATCAACGCTGGCAAGATCAGGGCCGGCGATGTCGTCGTCATCCGCTACGA
>JAGAWD010000446.1 GCA_017941585.1 Olsenella sp.
AGCCGCTACGCGTAGGCTATTGTGCCAGCCTCGCCATCCCCCTCAATCCGAAATCCGGTAGCGCCGCGCGCTTGTCGCGCCGCTCACGGTGACGGGGCCCAGGTCGGTCAGCACGCGCAGCAGCACGTTCGTCTGCGACGTGCCCATGCCCTACGCCCTTGGCAACCTCCGCGGTTCTCGACGGACCGTTGTCGCGTAGGTAGCCCACCACAGCCTTCCGAGAGTCAGATAGCTCGGCTTCGACGGCCTTCGCCGAGCTTCGCCGATCTTCGATCTACCAGCCGCGTCGGACAGGAATAAGCGCCTTGACAGTCCTTGCGGAGGCAGGCCTCCGTACCCGACAATAACGCCGGACAGCGTTGGCCAATCGTGTATGCTACTGATATGCTGGTCACCGAGGCACCCAAGGGGACAAGTCGCATAAGCGAGGTCGCACCACATGAAGAAGTACCTTATCGTCGCCATCAACATGGCTCTGGCGCTGGCCATCGTGCTGCTTGTCTTCAACCACACTACAAGCGAGAGGCAACAGCAGCTCGAGACGAGCATCGAGGCATTCGAGGATCTGACGGTAACGATGGAGCAGGTCGCCGCCAACTACCTCCAGGGCGAGCAAGGCATCTGTGACGTCTGGGCAGCCTACATCGACAAGAACGACCTCACCCTGGAGGAGGCCGTGAGCTTCATCCGCCAATCACACGTGTCAGACTCGGCATCGGCCCATATCATCTATGTCGACGACGGCTCTTACGAGGGCCTTTCCACGAGGCCGCGCACAGGCGACGCAAGTGACTACGCCGTCTCCTACCGGCGCATCAACCTCTTCCCCGTCACCCACCAGATTGGCGAGATAGGCGAAGGCATCTACGTGACGCGTGCCTACACCAACCCCATAAGCGGTTTGCAATCGCTCGCATTCTGTAATCACGTCCGCCTGCGTGACGAAGACGGCTCGGCACGCGAAGGCCTGCTGCTTCGCATCGTGCCCCTCTCGGAGTTCGAGGAGAAGTGGACCTTTCCGCGCGAAGGGTACACCAGCGCCGAGGTCTCGCTCATCGACCAAGACGGCAACTACATCATCCGGGGACCGTCCTTCAAGAACACCAACTTCTTCGAGTTCTACAAGTCGTACAACACCACCAGCTACGAGACACTCGAGGAGCTCAAGCAGGAGGTCGCCGCATCAACGGGCGTACTGCAGCTGAAGGACTCGCGAGGAGAGGACTGCATCGTCGCCTACACTCCCATCAGCACTAACATGGACTGGTCCATCATCGCCTACTCCACCATCGACAGCCTCAGTCCCTCCACGGTAGACTGGCGCCTCACGGCCATCGTGGCCACCGGTCTCATCCTGCTCTTCCTGTTCGACCTCGCCGTCATGCTCGTGCTCAACAACAGGCTCTCCGCCGCCGCACGAGAGGCCGAAAGCGCAAGCCGCGCCAAGACCGACTTCCTCTCCTCCATGTCGCATGACATCCGCACGCCCATGAACGCAATCATCGGCCTCACCACCATCGCCGAGCGGAGTCTCGACGACCGGTCCACGGTGAGCGAGAGCCTCCGCAAGATCAGCCTCGCCAGCAACCACCTGCTCACGCTCATCAATGACATCCTCGACATCTCCAAGGTGGAGAGCGGCAAACTGGCCCTCAACCCGCTGGACTTCTCAATCGTCGAGTCAGCCGAAAACCTCGTGAGCATCTCTCAGCCCATGGTCAGGGAGAAGAACATCGACTTCGACTTCCGGATCGGCAGCTTCGCCCACGAGTATCTCTACGCCGACCAGCTGCGCCTCAACCAGATCCTCATCAACATCCTCTCCAACGCCATCAAGTACACCGAGCCCAACGGCCGCGTCGAGGTGGACATGAGGGAGGACCCGAGTCAGGAGCCGGGCAGTGTGAAGCTGGTCTACCGCGTGGCCGACACGGGCATCGGCATGAGCAAGGAGTTCATGGAGCAGATGTACCAGCCCTTCTCCCGCCAGGTGGACAGTCGCGTCAACACCATACAGGGCACGGGTCTGGGGCTTGCCATCACCAAGCAGATGGTCGACCTCATGGGAGGGCAGATCGACTGCGAGAGCGAGCTGGGCGAGGGCACCACCTTCACCGTGCAGATCGACATCCCCATCGCCCAGCGCCAGCCCGACGAGATGCGGCTCGAAGGCGTTGAGGTGCTCGTCGTGGACGACGACGAGGTGCTCCTTGCGACAGCTCGGGACACCTTGGCCTCGCTCGATGCCAAGGCCGACATCGCCCACAGCGCCTCCGAGGCGCTCGAAAATGTGAGGCGCCGTCACGATGGCGGCAGCGACTACGACGTCGTTATCATCGATTGGCAGATGCCCGACATGGACGGCATCGCCCTCGCGCGCGCCATCCGAAGCGATGTGGACGCAGACGTCCCGATTCTTCTCATCTCGGCCTACGACTGGTCGGAACTCGAGGCCGCTGCGCACGAGGCGGGGGCGAACGGCTTCATCAGCAAGCCGCTGTTCCGCTCGACGCTCTTCACCAAGATCAACGAGATGCTCGGCGTGGAAGACGCCGTGCTGATGCCGGACGACGACTACTCCGACATCGCCGGCACGCGCGTCCTCGTGGCCGAGGACATGGACGTCAACTGGGAGATTGTATCGTTGCTGCTAGACATGAACGGCGTCCAGTGCGAACGCGCGGTCAACGGGCAGGTTGCCATCGACATGCTCTGCGACCCGGCCTCCCCGCACTACGACCTGGTGTTCATGGACATTCAGATGCCGGTGCTCAACGGCCTCGAGGCGACGCGGGCGATTCGGGCCCTGCCCGACAAGCGCATCAGCACCATCCCCATCATCGCCATGACTGCCGACGCGTTTTCCGAGAACGTCACGGAGTGCCTCGCTGCCGGCATGAACGGACACATTGCCAAGCCGATAGACCTAAAGCTGACGCTGAAGGAGATCAGGGAAATCAGGAGGAAGACGAGATGACGAAGAGATGCATGACGAGAAGGGCGGCCATCCTGTCTGGCCTGCCGCTCGCTCTGGGACTGGCGGCCTGTGGCGGCAGCCAGCAGGAGGAGAGCCCGCAGGAGGCAGGCAGCTCCTTTGCCCCGTCGCTTGACACCGAGACCGCCTGCAAGCTGACCATCGCGGGCACCTACGACAACTTCGAGGCGCTCGAGGCGGAGTTCGACAGCTTCAGGGCACACTACCCCAACGTCGACCTCAGCTACGTCAAGCTCGACGACTACGACAACGTTATCGGCACGACGCTGGAGGGTGACGAGGCGCCAAACATCTACTTCATCTGGCCCTGGATGAGTGGCAAGGAGCCGTACGAGGGCGTATTTGACGCCGCCGAGGACCTGTCTGACGCGTCGCTCGGCATTGACCTCGACTGCATTCGCGACGGTGTGCTCTTTCGTCTTGACGACGGGACAGTGCCGATGGTCCCCGTGTTCACGACCACCCAGGGCATGCTCGTTAACGAGGACCTCTTCGAGAAGGAGGGCGTCGCCATCCCCACTACCTACGAGGAGCTGCTCGCCGCCTGCCAGACCTTTGCTGAGCGCGGCTACGTCAGCCCCGTCATGGCGTACATGAACAGCGTGAACACGTACCTCCGGATGATTTACGGTGACATCGCGTATCACGTGAACGGGAACGCCGAGGCAATCGAGCAGCTCAATGCCCTCCAACCCGAGGCTGGCGAGTACCTGCGCCACTCCATGGAGCTCCTGGAGGACTTCTTGTCGCACGGGTATCTCAACCGCGAGGCCTGCGCCGAGATTGCCGACGACTACGAGGCCGCCATCCTGCGCTTCTTCGAGGGAGACGTCCCCATGATGGTTGCCACCGGAGACCTTGCCTCGGGCACCCGCAAGCGCGAGGGGCTCTCTGAGGCGTTCTCGGCGAACCCCTTTGGCTACAGCCTGCATCCGCTGCCCATCACAGACGTGGGCGGCGTCTTCCTCAGCCTCAACAACATCTGCTTCGCGCTCAACAAGAACGGCGAGAACGTCGACATGGCCAACGAGTTCATGCGCTTCTTGGTGCGAGCCGACACGCTCAACGAGATGGCTGAGATAAAGCGTCTGGTCACGCCGTGCAAGGACATGGGCTTTGACGACATGTACGCATCGTTTGGCGAGGTGGACGAAGAGCACACGATCAGCGAGCAGGACCTTGGCCTTACCGACGACGTCGCTGTCCAACTGCGCGGCGTTACCCAGTACGTGGGGAACGGCGAGGGAAGCAT
>JAGAWD010000447.1 GCA_017941585.1 Olsenella sp.
AGCGCAAAAGTGGCTCGAGTGGACGACTGGGAGCGCAAAAGTGGCTCGAGTGGACGAACGGCGAATCCACTCGACGCCGATTTGCGCTCCGGGGAATCCACTCGACGGTGATTTGCGCTCCAGAGGGTCCCGGGCGAATCCACTCGACGGTGATTTGCGCTCCAGAGGTGCCGGGGCGAATCCACTCGACGGTGATTTGCGCTCCGGAGGATTCAATCGCGCTTGGCGAGCTTTGCGCCGTGAATCGTCCATCATAAGTTTGGGAGAGCCGCAAACCGAAGGATTTTTTCTACATCGGGTGCCTGCAGCAGCGGTGGCTTTGCTTTACCATGTTGAGGCATCAAGGAGGATACAGTGCCTACTAACACTTTCACCGATCTGTGCAGGATCAACGTCAAGGGCGGCGACGGCGGAGCGGGCTGCATGTCCTTTCGCCGCGAGGCGCACGTCCCCAAGGGCGGTCCCGACGGCGGCGACGGCGGTGACGGCGGCAGCGTCGTGCTCGAGTGCGACCCGCAGCTCTCGTCTCTCATCGACTATCGCTTCAAGCATCACTTCAAGGCCGAGCGCGGCACGCATGGCCGTGGCGCGCGTCGCCACGGCAAGGACGGGAGCGACACCGTCCTGAGGGTACCGCTTGGCACCGTCGTGCGAGAGCTCGACCACGAAACGCTCGAGCCGGCGTTCGAGATCGCGGACCTCACGCAGCCTGGCCAGCGCGTCATCGTCGCTCCCGGAGGGGCAGGTGGAAAGGGCAACATCCATTTTGTCACCTCAGTTCGCCGTGCGCCCGCCTTTGCGGAGAAGGGCGAACCTGCGCAGGATCACTGGATCGAGCTTGAGATGAAGATCATGGCCGACGCCGCCCTGGTCGGCATGCCTTCCGTGGGCAAGAGCTCGCTCATCGCGCGACTCTCGGCGGCTCGCCCCAAGATTGCCGACTACCCCTTCACCACGCTCGTCCCGAATCTCGGTATGGTACGAGCGAAGACGGGCGAGAGCTTTGTTGTCGCAGACGTTCCCGGCCTCATTGAGGGCGCGAGCGAGGGCAGGGGCTTGGGTCACGAGTTCCTTCGTCACATCGAGCGGACTGCGCTCATCCTCCATGTGGTAGACATGACTGGTGGTTACGAGGGTCGTGACCCCGTCGAGGATTACGAGACCATCAACGCGGAGCTCTCGGCATATGCGGCCGAGCTTGCCGAGCGCCCGCAGATCGTTGTTGCCAACAAATGCGACATGCCGGGCGTCGAGGAGGGCGTGGAGCGCCTGCGAGACGTGGCAGAGCGCGACGGGCACCCGTTCTTCGCCGTCTCGGCGGTGACTGGGGAGGGGCTGGAGGAGCTTGTTCTCGAAACGGCTCGCGAGGTTCACGAGCTGCGTCAGACGATCGAGGTTGACGAGCCCCTCGTGGACGTGAGCGCCAAGGTCGAGCAGATGCGTCGCCGGCGTGACCGTGCTATCGACATTCGACGAGAGTCGAAGGGTGTATGGCGCGTCTCTGGGGGCGCCATCGAGCGCATGGTGATCCAGACCGATTGGGACAACGACGAGGCAATCGCCTACCTGCAGCACCGTTTCAATCGCATCGGCCTTGACGCCAGGCTCTCCTCCGAAGGATGTCTGCCCGGAGACGAAGTCCGTATTCTCGGATTCGCCTTCTCCTATGAGGGGGCGGACGCCGAGGAGGATGTGCCGTACGATGAAGTCGAGGCGGTTGCCTTTGAGGTGGAGGGTGTGGAGTCTGCTGACGATGCCGCTGATCCTGTGGGCGAGCGGCTCGCTGGGACAGGAGAGGAAGAATAGCCGTGGAAGGTGTGTTCGACGCACCCGGCGTCGTTGTCGTGAAAAATGGCTCCTCGACCCTCGTGGACGAGAAGGGCCGTCCGGACGTGGACTTTATCGGCTCCCTGTGCGCGCAGGCCGCGCGATTGCAGAGCGAGGGCTATCACGTTGTCATCGTCTCGTCTGGTGCGGTCGCTGCCGGCATGGAGCGGCTGGGGCTCTCTCAGAGGCCGTCGGACATGCCGGGACGCCAGGCGTGCGCCGCCGCAGGCCAGGCTGCGCTTACGGAGGTCTATGCAGACCTCCTCGCCCGACACGGTGTGCCGTGCGGTCAGGTTCTGCTTACACGTCGCGACCTTACCGACCGAGAGGGCTACCTCAACGCGCGTAACACCCTCGGTCGCCTCATAGAGCTTGGCGCCATCCCGGTCATCAACGAGAATGACACCGTCTCTGTCGCAGAGATCAACTTCGGTGACAACGATATGCTCGGGGCCATCGTCGCCACCATGCTCAATGCGGACCTCTACGTCATCCTGTCCGACGTGGACGGCCTTTACAGCGCAAATCCCGACGACGACCCGGACGCGCGCCTCATAGCGCGCGTGGAGGAGATCACCCCCGAGATATCCGCTATGGCGGGAGATGCGCGCTCCGCGGTGGGGACCGGTGGCATGGCCTCCAAGGTCCGCGCCTCCCGGGCGACCCTTGCCGCGGGGATCCCGACCGTCATCTGCAAGGGCCGCCGCGAGAACTCATTCGTCGACGCGGTCGCGGGCACGGGGGTCGGCACGCGCTTCGAATCGCCGGACGGGACTTCCCGCGAAAGCGCGCGCAAGTTCTGGATCGGACTTGCCGAGATGGCACAAGGCTCGCTCGTTCTCGACTCCGGCGCCCGCTCGGCCGTGGTCGAGCGGGGTGGGTCCGTTCTTCCCGTCGGCGTCACCTCCGTCGAGGGGACCTTCGAGGAGGGTGATGTCGTTAACGTGCTGGATACGGACGGCAATCTCGTGGGACGAGGCGTCGCTCGCTACTCGAGCGAAGACATGGTTCGCGTGCGCGGCCTCAAGCTCGAGGTCATCGAGCGCTTCATGCCCGAGAAGGCCGGCCAGCCGGCTATTCACCGTGACGAGCTTCTCGTGTTCTAGGGAGAGTTCATGGCGCTTGACGCATACGAGATCGAGAGGATGACCGAGGAGGTAGTAGAGAGGGGAGACCTACCGCTCCTGGGGATGGACCCATTGCGCTCCTATCGTCTCGGCATCATGGGCGGAACCTTCGACCCCATCCATAACGGTCACCTTGTTGCCGCGGAACAGGCCTTTGATGACCTGGCTCTCGATGTCGTGGTGTTCATGCCGGCCGGACGCCCTGCCTTCAAGCAGGACAAACGCGTGACCGCGGGTGAGGACCGCTACGCCATGACGCTTCTCGCGACCTCAGACAACCCGCACTTCGTCGCGAGCCGCTTCGAGGTCGATCGCGAGGGCATTACCTACACGGCGGATACGCTCGAGCGCTTGAGGGTGATGTATCCAGAGAACGTCGAGATATACTTCATCACTGGCGCCGACGCCATTGCCGAGGTTGTGACCTGGCGCGATGCCGACAAGATTGCCAACCTGGCCCACCTCGTGGGCGCCACGAGACCAGGATACGACCTGAGTCACGCCAAAGCCCTCATAAGCGCCTCGGACTATGACTTCGACGTCACGTATCTCGAGGTTCCGGCGCTCGCGATATCGTCTAGCTACCTTCGCGGACGCGTTGCCGCAAGGCAGAGCCTGCGCTACCTTACGCCAGACAGCGTCTCCGGCTACATATACAAGCATCATCTCTATGGTTCGGCGCCGGCGTACGGCCGCTCCAAGGGGAAGGGGGACGATCGTGGGGAATCCTGACGGCCCATACTCGTTCGAACAGCGACTTGAGATCGATCGACTCGAACGCGATCTTGTGGAGCGCATGGGGGAGGCCAATCCGAAGCGGCTCGCGCACTCCCTTTCCGTTGCCCGCACCGCCGAGGAACTCGCAATCACGTACGGAGTAGATCCGTATCTCGCTCGCGTTGCGGGCATCTTGCATGATTGGGACAAGGTGGTTCCGCGAGACGAGCTCATGAGCCGCGCGAAGGCCTTGGACATAGACTTTGGCGTTGACCTGGCGCTTGTCGAGCCTCTCCTGCATGGCGTCGTTGCCGCTCGCGAGCTGCCCGAGGTATACCCCGAACTACCTTCCGAGGTGTTCCAGGCAATCGAGAGGCATACGATTGGGGCGTGCGACATGACCTCGCTCGACGCCGTGGTATTCGTCGCCGATGGCATCGAACCCCTGCGAACGGGTACGATTGGGATACAGGAGACGCGTGACATGGTTGGGAAGGCTTCTCTCGACGAGCTCTTCTGGAACTCGTTCGTAGGCGGCATCTCCTACGTGCTCGACACGCGTCGTTACCTGTATCCTGGCACGGTTGAGATATACAACGAACTCGTCCTGAGGCGCTCGGGACGCTAGCGCGGCATCGCCGCGGAAGGGAGATTGCATGGCGGTGACACCCCTCGAGCTCGCGAAGGTTGCGGCGGTCGCGGCAGACGAAAAGAAGGCGACCGACATTCTGCTTTTAGACACGTCGAGGATTTCCGACGTATGCGACTACTTTCTCATCTGCACGGCATCCAGCAATCCCCAGATGGACTCTGTCCTGGATGAGATACGCGAGAAGGTGCGCGTCAACTGTAACGAAAAGCCGCTGTCCCTGGAGGGAAACGCCGGATCCGACTGGGTGCTTCTCGACTACGGAGCTGTCGTGATTCACATATTCAAGCCCGAGGCGCGTGACTACTTCCGAATAGAGCGTCTTTGGGGCGAGGCGCCGCGCGTGAGGCTTGCCCTTGAGGGGGCCATGCCCGAGGATGCCTATGGCATCACCATTTCCGGAGGGGAAGAGGTGGCCTTGGCTGGAACCGATGCGGTGGGGGATGAAGCCTAGGTTCGCCCGTCGTCTTCGCTCTCCAACGGGATGCTTCCTGAGGTGCCTTCTCGGAATCGCATGTCCCTGCCGTAGGCGAGCGAGTCTTTTCCAAAGCGCTTGCGGACCCTGTCGGCGGCGATGGAGAGGTTTCTGAGGTCATCCCTCCTTTTGGAATCGCGCCCAGACTCCTGTTCGAGAAGGCTCATCTGGAAGGTGCGAGAGTCATCGAAGCCACTCACCGCCACGCCTACGAGACGGACGGGAGTTCCCTCGGTCCAGATCTTTTTGAGCAGGCCCACGGCCGCCTCGCCAAAGACGTGCTCGTCATCCGTCCTCTCGTCAAGCTGGCATTGGGCCGTCTTCGTGCGAAACTTGTCGAGGCGCAGTTTGAGGGTCACCTGGTGCCCCGTCAGTCCCTTGCTGCGAAGGCGCGTGCCGGTCAGTGCGCTCACGTGCCTGATTGCGGCAACTACCTCCGTGCGCCCGGTAAGGTAGCGAACGAAGGTTCGCTCGTTCGAGACCGACTTGACCTTCTCGGGTGCCGTCGCATCTCGCACCGCGGAGACCTCCCTTCCCGCCGCTCGCTCGACCATCCGCGGGCCGGCTACGCCAAAGGCGGACTCCATCTCCTTGGGACTCATTTGGGCCAGCTGGCCAAGTGTGAGCACCCCCATTGTCCGAAGGCGGCTCTCGCACGCCTTGCCTATGCCGCTCATTGTTCTCACGGGAAGCGGCGCGAGGAAGGCGGCCTCGGTACCCGGCAGGACGACGGTGAGGCCGCGTGGCTTCTGCCGGTCGGATGCGATCTTCGCCACCGTTTTGTTGACGCCGATTCCGATGGAGCACGTTATGCCGAGCTCTGATACGCGCCGCTGGATTCTCTGGCATATGGCTATGGGGCTTTCCTTCGAGAATCGTCCCGGGGAGACGTCAAAGAATGCTTCGTCAATCGACACTTGCTCTACGAGGGGCGTCTCGTCGAGTATGAATCCCATTACCTGGCGCGAGAGCTCCCGGTAGCGGTCGAAATGTCCCCTCGTCCATATCGCCTGCGGGCAGAGGCGCCTCGCCTGGGCCGATGGCATCGCAGAGTGAACGCCAAAGGGACGTGCCTCGTAGGAGGCCGTCGACACCACGCCGCGTCCGTCGGGGCTCCCGCCCACGATGACTGGCTTGCCTCGCCACTCGGGATGGTCGAGCTGCTCGACGGACGCGAAGAACGCGTCCAGATCGAGCAACCCGATGGCGGGTCCCCGCCAATCGAGCAGCGATTCTTGTTTTCGCTTCGTGTCCATGGCTCGATTATACGTTCCGGAGAGAATCTTGGCTCGGCGGCCCGACCGTCAGAAGGTGATGGAGAATGTCGTGCCGTCAGACTCCGTGCTCGTCGCCTTTATGCGACCTCCGTGCGCCTCGGCCGTGGACTTTGCGATTGCCAGCCCAAGGCCAAAGCCCCCCTGTGATTGCGAGCGGCTTCGGGCCTTGTCCGATCGGTAGAACCGGTCGAACAGATGGTCGAGTTCCTCGGGACCGATGACGGGACCTTGGTTGTTGACAGAGTATACGACGTGCTGGCCCTCTCTCCTAAGGCTGAGGCGTATGGTCGATTCGGGGGCGCAGTACTTGCAGGCGTTGTCTATGAGTATTATGACGAGTCGCTCCATCCACTCCCGGTCGCCCCTCATTTTTATGCCGGGCTCGATCTGGGCTTCTATCATGCAGCCCCTCTCAAACGCGACGGCGTCGAACTCGAGGGCCGATTTGTCCACGATGTCGGAGAGGTCGAGCTCCTCCCTGCGCATGGCGGATGCGAGCCCAGCGGCCTCTTCGTCGGTGCGGGCAAGCTGAAGGAGGTCGTTCACGAGTGACTTCATGTGCCTCGCCTCGTCGGCGGTGCTCTGGATCCATCGGCGGCTCCCGGAGGGGATGCCCTCGTCTTTCTCGAGAATCTCGTTGTTTGCCAGAATGACGGCAAGTGGGGTCTTGAGCTCGTGAGAGGCGTCGGCCACGAAGCGCCTCTGCTGCTCCCACGCCGCCGCGACGGGCGCCAGCGCCCAGTTGGCCAGGGCGTAGGTTATCGCGAAGAGCACCGCCAGGCCAGCGATGACTATCTCGAGGTCGCGAATGAGCAGGGCCTGCATGGTTGTGTCGGCGTCCGTCGTGTCGACGATCGCGACCCGCATGCCCCCCTCGTCAAGCCTTTTCGACTTCCACGAGACGTGTATGGAGCGGTCGTCGCCAAAGTCCCCATCGCTCGTCAGTGCCTCTTGCACCACCCTATTTAGCAGCGAGCTGTTGATGTAGACGTGCGAGTCGCTCGTCTCGAGAATGACGCCGTCGCTCGACACCTCCACCGCGAGTGCAATCATGTTGCGCCCGCGGGCGCCCGTGTCGTCATCCGGCCGCGGCGCCCCCATGCCGATTGTCGGCACCGAGTCGATCTTCCCCTCCAGGTTGCGGTTGAGTGCGCCCACGATGAGCTCCCGCTGACCGGCGTAGGTGGAGTAGAGCGACACCGCAAGCACTGCCACGAGCACGGTGCCCACGAGCACCATGACTATGGCTATGAACTTGCGTTTGAGTTGCTTGAGCATGCGTGGGGCTCCTGTCGCTCGTCGCGTTCGCAAGGCTACCTCTCGTCGCCAAAGACCTCAAGGCGATAGCCGAGCATGCGAAGGGTCGTGATCTGCACCTTAGAGTGGATGTGCGAGAGCTTCTTGCGCAGAAAGGAGATGTAAGCCTCGACCGAGTTCTCCGATGCGTCGCCGTCCGTCCCCCAGACCCTTGTGAGAAGGTCTTGCTTCGAGACGACGCGCGCGGTGGAGCTCATCAGCATCTTCATCACCTCGTACTCCTTGCCGGAGAGGTGCACTCCGTGCTCCCCACAGCTCAGGTCGTGCGTCTGAAGATCGAGCGTGAGGTCGGCGAACCGCGCCTCCTCGATGAGCACGTCGCCCGTCCGGCGCGTGAGCGCTCGAAGGCGCGCGAGAAGCTCGGGGGCCTCGAAGGGCTTCGTCATGTAGTCGTCGGCGCCCGCATCGAGCCCCTCGACCTTATCGGACGTCGCCGTGCGTGCCGTGAGCATCAGCACTGGCATGGAGTTTCCGGCCCGTCGTATCTCCTGCACGATCTCAAACCCGTTCATCTTTGGGAGCATGACATCCATGATTGCCGCGTCGTAGAGCCCGCTCTCGCAGGATGTGAGCCCCGACGCGCCGTCATACACAGCCTCGCACTTGTAGCCGGCGTCGGAAACGATCTTAACGATGGCGTCGGCCAGGTTACGCTCGTCCTCGACTACTAGAACGTTCATGGGGTTCCTCCAATAATCGAAAGTGTGCAATCGAACTTCAGCTAGTTTAAAGTGTGACCCTGAAGTTCGCCTTAAAGCGACCGAATAGGTTGCTTTCTGGGCGGCTGCGCGCCATAAGGTTCACAAAAATGACACCTTGCTACTTTTGCTTACTAGCGTATCATGTACGTTTGCTTATGTGGCCACGCGGCGCAACAACCCTAACATCCACGGCGCCGCTCGTCTGAAGGAGTTTTGTTTTGGCAGTTAAGATTCGTCTCGCTCGTCACGGTGCAAAGAAGCGCCCGTACTATCGCGTCGTCGTCGCCGACGGCCGCATGCCTCGCGATGGCCGTTACATCGAGCTCGTTGGCCGTTACAACCCGCTCACCAACCCCAAGACGATCGATCTCGACCTCGAGAAGATCGACGAGTGGATTTCCAAGGGTGCCCAGCCCTCCAACGCCGTCTCTCACCTGATCGACATCGCCCGCTCCGACGCGCCTGCTCCCGAGAAGAAGCAGAAGCTCTCCAAGAAGGCCGCCGCCAAGGCTGCCGCCGAGGCGGAGGCTGCCGCCGAAGCCGCCGCTGCTGAGGCCGAGGCCGAGACCGCGGACGCGGAGTAGGTATCGTGTCCGAGGAAATCACGGATGCCGTGGATTCCCTCGACCAGTCTGACGCCGGAGTCGAGGAGATGGCCTCCGACAAGGTCGCCGATCTTGTCGAGTACATCGTATGTGGTCTTGTGACCAACGAGGATGCCGTCTCCCTTGACGTGACGGACAGCGATGGCTCCGCTCTCATCGAGGTCAGCTGCGCCGAGGAGGATGCCGGCCGCATCATCGGCAGGAGGGGTCGCACGATAAAGGCCATTCGTACGCTTGCGCGTGCCCTTGGCTCGCGTGTCGGCACCTCCGTCGAGGTTGAGGTATTGGGCTAGCGATCCGTGCACACCAGGTACAGAGCCATAGCCCGTGTGCAGAAGACGCACGGGAAGAGGGGGGAGGTCGTGACGGTTCCCGTTCACGGCCTTCCCCCTATGCTTCGCGAGGGGCTCGAGGTGTGCGTCGTCCCTCCCGCTCTCAAGGGGCCGCGTGTTCGAGTCGTCAGAGAGGCTGATGCCGGACGTACGGGGCAGCTTGTCCGCCTTGAGGGGGTTAACGACATCAACGGTGCCTCGCGGCTCGTCGGGAAGGTGCTGCTTGCGCGTATCGACGATCTGCCCGAGGACCTTGCCATGCGTGACGTCGATGCGCTTCTCGGACGAGAGGTGGTCGACGACTGCCATGGGCCTCTGGGTACCCTGGCCGAGGTCATGGTCGGTCCCGCTAACGACGTGTGGGTCGTGAGGGGCGACTATGGCGAGATCCTGCTCCCGGTCATTGACGCGGTAGTGCTTGACGTTCCCTCCGAGGGAGCGCTCAGGGTTCGCGTCCCCGAGGGCACCATGGATGGGGGCATGACATGAGGATGGAGACACTTTCCGTATTTCCGCAGGTTTTTGCGCCCTACCTCAATGAGTCGATAATGGGGCGGGCCCAGAGGAAGTCCATCTTCGAGTTCGAGGCCCACGACCTGAGGGACTGGACCCACGACAGGCACCGCACGGTAGACGACTCGCCCTTTGGCGGGGGCCAGGGCATGCTCATGAAGCCCGAGCCGATCTTTGAGGCCGTGGAGGATATCTCGTCTCGCACGGACGTGCGACCGCACGTCGTCTTCTTTTCGCCCTGCGGCACGCGCTACGACCAGAGCCGTGCCGAAGAACTTGCCGAGAGGGAGCGCATCCTTTTCGTCTGCGGGCGCTACGAGGGAATGGACGAGCGCGCCTATGGGCTCGCCGACGAGGTGTTCTCTCTGGGTGACTACGTTCTCACCGGGGGCGAGCTTGCGGCGCTCGTCGTCATCGACTCCGTCGTGCGGCTCCTGCCGGGCGCGCTGGGAGATGACATGAGCGCGAAAGACGAGTCCTTCTCGAGCGGTCTGCTCGAGTACGCGCAGTACACGCGACCTGCGGAGTTCAGGGGCATGCGTGTTCCCGACGTCCTCCTCTCAGGGGACCATGGGGCCGTCGACGCGTGGCGACGCAGAAATGCGCTCGAGAGAACCGCCATGTGGCGACCCGACCTTCTGGATGGCGTTGAGCTCACTCCCGAGGAGCGTGACTTCGTGAGGGGAATCTTGGATTCGAGGAAATTGTCGAACGGAGGCGTTGACTATGGCTCGACGCAATAGTGGAGAAGAGGGTGGCGACAGCGGCTCCTCGGGGTGGTCCATTCCCGCGTGGCTCGACTGGGTCATCACCATCGCGATAGGTATTGCGGTCATGCTCGTCGTGAGGGCATTCGTTGCGGAGCCCTTCCTCATCCCGTCGGGATCGATGCTCGAGACCATCCAGAAGGACGACCGAGTGCTTGGCGAGAAGGTGAGCTACAGGTTCACGAAGCCCTCTCGGGGTGACGTTGTTACCTTCCGCGATCCCGAGCGGGCGGACACGACGCTCATCAAGCGCGTGATTGCCACGGAGGGGCAGAGCGTGAACCTCGTCGACGGTGACGTGTATGTCGATGGCGAGAGGCTCGACGAGCCCTATGTCCTGGGAAAGCCGACCGAGCCAATCGTCTCGCGCTACTCCGCGCTGCTCGACGCGCCGATATCCTACCCCTTCACGGTTCCCTCCGGATGCGTCTGGGTCATGGGCGACAACAGGACCAACTCGCTCGATTCGCGCTACTTCGGTTCCATCCCAACGGACTCCGTGACGTCTAGGGCCGTGGTCATATTCTGGCCGCCCTCCGATTTCGCTACACTTTGATATGCAGACACCTTCTAACCGACGCAGAGGAGAAGAAAGGTTCATGAGCGACAAGCCATTGACGTTCCAGGAGATGATCCTGGCGCTAGAGCACTATTGGGCAGACAAGGGCTGCACGGTGATGCAGCCGTACGACTCGGAGGTTGGCGCTGGCACCTTCCACACCGCCACGCTCCTGCGTTCGCTTGGGCCCGACGCCTGGCGAACGTGCTACCCACAGCCCTGCCGCAGGCCCGCCGACGGCCGCTATGGCGACAACCCCAACCGCCTTCAGCACTACTACCAGTTCCAGGTTCTTCTCAAGCCGTCCCCGGTCGACTCGCAGGACATCTACCTCGGTTCGCTGGCGGCAATCGGGCTTGACCCCAAGGACCATGACGTCCGATTCGTCGAGGATGACTGGGAGTCGCCCACGCTGGGGGCCTGGGGCCTCGGCTGGGAGGTGTGGCTCAATGGCATGGAGGTGACGCAGTTCACGTACTTCCAGCAGGTCGGGGGCATCGAGGTCGATCCCGTTCCCGTCGAGATCACCTATGGCCTCGAGCGCATCGCCATGTACGCACAGGGCGTGAACTCCGTCTACGACCTCGTGTGGAGCTACCTGCCCGACGGCACCCCCATGACCTACGGGGACGTGTTCCACGAGAACGAGTTCGAGTTCTCCACATACAACTTCGAGGTCGCCAACGTCGATCTCATGCGCCGCAAGTTCGACGAGTACGAGCAGGAGTGCCACGCCTGCCTCGACAGGGGGCTTCCGCTTCCGGCGTACGACTGCGTGATGAAGTGCAGCCACGCATTCAACCTGCTCGACAGCCGAGGTGCGATCTCCGCAACCGAGCGCGCCAACTATATCCTGCGCGTGCGCACCGTTGCCAAGGAGTGCTGCGAGGCATACATGGCGAAGGTCGCCGGCAACGAGAGCGACTCCGCCAAGAAGGGGGAGGTGGCCTAAATGGCAGACACAAAGGACTTTTTGCTCGAAATCGGAACCGAGGAAATGCCCTCCGCCCCCCTCATGCACGCGGTCAGGCAACTCGGGCAACTCATGGAGAGCGGCCTTGACGAGGCTGGGCTTACGCACGGCAAGGTTAGCGCGATGAGCACTCCGCGCCGCCTCGCCGTCATCGTGAGCGACGTTGCGTGCGCCACTGAGGAGGTGCACGAAGTCAAGCGCGGGCCCGCAGCCCAGATTGCGTTCGACGAGGACGGTGCCCCCACCAAGGCTGCGGCAGGATTTGCCCGGAAGTTCGGTCTTGACGCCGCCGACCTCGTGCGCAAGGTCGATGCCGACGGTCGCGAGTACGTCTTCGCCGAGAAGAACGTTGCCTCGAGACCTGCGGAGCCCATCCTGAGCGAGCTGTCCGAGAGGACCATCGGCTCCCTCGAGTGGCCAAACTACCGCAGCCAGAGATGGGGCTCCGAGCATGCTACGTTCGTCCGTCCCGTCCGATGGATATGCGCCCTGTTGGGCGAGGAGGTAATCAACGTCTCCTACGCTGACGTCGTCTCCTCCAACGTGACGCGCGGACATCGGCTCCTTGGCCCTGGCGAGCACGTCGTTTCGTCTCCCTCGGAGTACGTTGACGTTCTTCGCGAGGCCGGTGTCCTTCTCGAAGACGAGCGCCGCGAGAAGATACTGGAGGGCGTGCGGCAGATCGAGGACGAGCGTGGCGGCGCCCACGTGGATACCCCCAAGCGCATTCTCGACGAGGTCGTCAACCTCTGCGAGTACCCCACGGTCCTCGTGGGAACCTTCGACGAGGAGTTCCTCGACGTGCCGAACGAGATCATCTGCGAGTCGATGCTCTCTAACCAGCGCTACTTCCCGATCTACGATGCGAAGGGCGACCTCACCCGCGAGTTCGTGGTCGTATCCAACTCAGACCCCCGCAACAACGAGCGCGTCATCGACGGCAACGAGCGCGTCGTGCGGGCGCGCCTCGACGACGCCAAGTTCTTCTACGACGAGGATCTCAAGCACCCGCTCGAGAGCTATGTCGAGAAGCTCAAGTCCGTGGTGTTCCAGGAGAAGCTCGGCACCGTCTTCCAGAAGGCCGAGCGCATGGTTGCCATAGCGGGTGCGGTCGCCGACCAGGCGGGGGAGGACCCAAGCCTCGCTGACCTCGCCCGGCGCGCCGCCCACCTCGCCAAGGCGGACCTCGTGACCCAGGCCGTCGTCGAGTTCACAAGCCAGCAGGGCGTCATGGGTGGATACTATGCTGCGGCGTCGGGGGAGGACCCCGTGGTCGCCGCCGCCATCCGCGACCACTATCGCCCCCGCTTCGCCGGAGATGAGCTCCCCGAGGGCGTCGTCGGCAAGTGCGTTGCGATTGCCGACAAGCTCGACACCGTCTGCGGCATCTTCGCGATTAACGAGCCGCCGACCGGATCGTCGGACCCCTTCGCGGTTCGTCGCTCGGCCATCGGCATCATCGCGATGCTTCGTACGTTGCCGAACGTGTCGCTGAAGGACCTCATTTCCGTGGCACTTGACTCCTATGCCTCGCAGGGCCTCTCGTTTGACAAGGCGGAGGTGCAGGCGCTCGTCGAGAAGTTCTTTGCCGGGCGTCTCAACTCCATCGCCCGAGACGAGAACATTTCCCCCGATACGATCGAGGCCGTCTCCTCCGTCGGCGTCATTGACCCCGTCGAGTTCATTGATCGTGCTCGGGCACTCGATGCCGCCCGCAAGGACGAGCCCGAGCTTTTCGAGGACCTGGCGACCGCATACTCGCGCGCCGCCCATCTCGGCGACGCGAGGCTCGGCACGGACGTCGACGAGTCGATCATGGGCGAGGCGGAGCTTCAGCTTCTCGAGGCGTGCCTGAGGGGGGCCGCTAATGTGGAGAACTCGTTAGCAAACAAGGACTATCCGGCCGCTTGCAAGGCTCTCGCCGAACTAAGGGAGCCAATCGACCGTTTCTTTGATGACGTACTTGTCATGGACGATGACACTATGGTTAGGGAGAATCGACTGAGGCTTCTCAATAAATTTGCCGCAGTGTTCAGTGGCGTGGCCAATATCGGTGTACTCTCTAAGAAGAAGTAGGTAGGACCTGTCAGGTCCGTGTCAGCGGAGACGTTCCCGCTCGTTTGGAGGAATCTCAATGGCAGATGCAGCAATTGACGACCAAATATTCAACGCTGCCACCCCTGTCGTCATTGTCATCTCTGACGCTCGTGGCAAGACGGCCACCGGTGTCGTTGAGGCAGCGGCCGACCAGTTTGGGACAGATTCGGTCATCATCAAAAAGCTGAGCAACGTGAAGACCGTGGAGATGGTGAGCGAGTTCCTTAACAAGGAAATCGACGGCGACGTGCCCCTGGCCGTGTTCCACACCATCGTCGAGCGCAACCTCAGGCGCGACATTCGCCGCGAGCTCGATAGGCGGGGCATTCCCTCCATCGACCTTCTTGGCCCGGCGATTACCGTCATCTCCACCCTCACCGGCGAGGAGCCTCACTATGAGACGGGTCGGCGCGTCGATACGGCGGTCCAAGAGGTCGAGTAGGGAAGAGCGCATTATAGTGGTATTAGAGAATTTTGTGAAGATATATTCTCTAACCGCTTAATTTACTCCGTTAATCGGACAGTCGCTGTAGTTATGCTGCGACTGGATACAATAGAAAACGTTGTGAAAGGGCGCCTGCCGTGAATCGTCACAGCAGGCGTTCTTGTAAGTGGGCATGTCGCATGCCACGGATTATCGATTTGGGGTGTCAAATGGCAGAAAAGCACGTGTACAAGTTCGGCACGGACGAGAACGGCAACAACGTAACCGAGGTTGCCGGCAGCTCCGTCGACGAGGCCAAGTGGATCACCGGCGGCAAGGGCGCCAACCTTGCCGAGATGGCCAACATCGGCCTTCCCGTTCCTCCGGGATTCTCCATTACCTGCCAGACCTGCGTTGCGTACTCCGGCGCCGGCAACGTCTGGCCCGACGGCGTACTCGACGAGATCGACGAGTACCGCGCCGACCTCGAGAAGCGCATGGGCAAGAAGCTCGGTGACAAGGACGACCCGCTGCTCGTCTCCGTCCGCTCCGGCGCGCCCTTCTCGATGCCCGGCATGATGGACACCGTCCTTAACCTCGGCCTCAACGACGACTCTGTCCAGGGCCTCATCAAGCAGACCCAGAACGAGCGCTTTGCCTGGGACTCCTACCGCCGCTTCGTCCAGATGTTCTCCAACGTCGTCATGGGCATCGACGGCGACCTCTTCGAGGAGGCCCTCACCGACAAGAAGGCCGAGAAGGGCGTGAAGCTCGACACCGACCTCGACGCCCAGGACCTGAAGGAGCTCACCGAGACCTTCAAGCAGATCTTCGCCAAGAACGTCGACTCTGCCGCCCACCCCGAGGTGGCACCGGACGGCCAGGCCGCCTTCCCGCAGGATCCCTACCTGCAGCTCCGCCTTGCCGAGCAGGCCGTCTTCGGCTCCTGGAACACCGAGCGCGCCGTCCTCTACCGCAAGCAGAACAAGATTCCCGACGACCTCGGCACCGCCGTCAACGTCCAGGTCATGGTCTTCGGCAACAAGGGTGACACCTCCGCGACCGGCGTCGCCTTCACCCGCAACCCCGCCGATGGCACCAACGAGCGCTACGGCGACTTCCTCGTGAACGCCCAGGGCGAGGACGTCGTCGCCGGCATCCGCAACACCGAGCCCATCGCCGACCTCGTCAAGATCCCCGCGCTCAAGGAGGCGGGCGAGGAGCTCTACCACGTCTTCGAGATCCTCGAGGACCACTACGCCGACATGATGGACCTCGAGTTCACCATCGAGCAGGGCAAGCTCTGGATGCTCCAGACCCGCGTGGGCAAGCGCACGGCGCTCTCCGCGCTCAAGGTCGCCATGCAGATGGTCGACGAGGGCCGCATCACCAAGGAGCAGG
This sequence comes from Olsenella sp., assembly GCA_017941585.1. GTDB lineage: Bacteria > Actinomycetota > Coriobacteriia > Coriobacteriales > Atopobiaceae > Olsenella_J. The sequence continues at coordinate 15,762 of JAGAWD010000447.1, forward strand.
CGGTCATGCGCGTCGCTCCCGACCAGCTCGACCAGCTCCTGCACCCGCAGTTCGACCCGAAGGCCAAGGTCGACGTCGTCGCCAAGGGCATGAACGCCAGCCCCGGCGCCGCCGTCGGTGCCGTTGTCTTCTCCTCCGACGCGGCCGTCCACTACGCCAACCTCGAGAAGCCCTGCATCCTCGTTCGCTGGGAGACCACTCCTGACGACCTGGCCGGCATGGTTGCGGCCGAGGGAATCCTCACCTCTCACGGTGGCAAGACGTCGCACGCCGCGGTCATCGCCCGTGGCATGGGCGCACCCTGCGTCTGCGGCGCCGAGGCCCTCAAGATCGACGCCAAGGCCAAGGAGGTCACCATCTCCGGCACCGACATCACGCTGCACGAGGGTGACATCATCTCCATCAACGGCACCACGGGCGACATCATCGTCGGCGCCGTGCCCCTGACCCGTCCGGAGCTCACCGGCGACCTCGAGACCATCCTCGAGTGGGCAGACGACGTCCGTCACGACGCGTCCCGCGGCCGTCTGTTTGGCGTGCGCACCAACGCCGACAACCCCGCCGACGCGCAGCTCTCCGTCGACTTCGGTGCCGAGGGCATCGGCCTCGATCGTACCGAGCACATGTTCCTGGGCGACCGCAAGCAGATCATCCAGTCGTTCATCCTCGCCGACAACGACGGTCAGAAGCAGCAGGCGCTCGGTCAGCTCCTCCAGGCACAGACCGGCGACTTCGAGGGTATGTTCAAGGCCATGGACGGCAAGACCGTCATCGTGCGTCTGCTCGACCCGCCCCTGCACGAGTTCCTCGACGACCCGCGTGAGCTTGCCGTCGAGATCGCCCGCGCCGAGGGCCGTGGCGAGACCGAGGTCCAGCTCAAGGCAATGCGCGATCGCCTTGCGCGCCTCGACTCCTTCCAGG
>JAGAWD010000448.1 GCA_017941585.1 Olsenella sp.
CCGCGCTCGGCATCGCCCAGGATAACGAGCGTATCGCCCGGCTTGATGCCGAACATGTCGCGCGCCTCTTTGGGAATGACGATCTGCCCCTTGGCGCCAACCGTCGCCGTCCAAGCTCCTCTGCCCTCAGGCATCTCCATGGTATCCTCCTCTACGGTACAACTCGTTATACTAATCATACTATCGAGTAATTCGACAGACAAGGGAAGCGTGCTTGCGCCAAGTGCCGCTGTACCACAAGAACAGCCACGTCGTCCTGACGGGAGGATGTGCATAACCCACGAGTGCACGAGTCGCCCTTGGGCAATCCTGGGGCGCTACATATTCCGCTACAAATAATCTGGAAAGGAGCGTTTTCTAGTGTAGAAAAGTGGTGCGCCGATTTCTCGAACACACCACTTCTGACCTGCGGTTTTGTTGTGTTTTGGGATAGAGTGCGGAAAAGTGATTTCTTGCGAGTTTTATTCCCACTCAACAGACGCCTTGGGGATGGACCGCGCAGCCAGCCCAACGCCCCGCCCGTCAGGAGACAGCGCCCCCTTGCTCCTCGACGCGCTCGACCGAACGGACCGCCGAGAGCTCCAGGGGCAGCCCGGCGACGTACATGACGCCAGCCGTGACGTCGACCTTCGTGAGGGGACCCACAACCGTCTCGTAGTGGCCATCGACGTAGTGGCTCACGCACACCGTGTCGCCGGGCTCGAGCGTCGCCACGACGCGCGACATCTCGCCGCGGACCTCGTCGGAAAGATCCGACATGTGCACCGCCGTCGCGCGGCGCTCCCTCTCGGCCAGGGCCTCGCGAAAGCCCTTGAGCGGGTCGAAGGGAATGAAGATCTTCGCCCGCTCGCTCATGGGCATGTGAGGCCGTGCCACGACCCTCTTGCTCGAGTCATGCTCCACTGCGATGGCCCCCAATCTGGGAGTTGCGCTCCCTCTGAGTCGCCTCTGGCAAAAGGTCGATCCCCTTGAGAAGGGCGTTCTTCCCGAACTTGCGCTTCACGGCGCTTACCGCCTCCTGACGCCTGCGCTCGCGCGCAAGAGCGACGGGGTCCTGAAACAGGTCGAGCTGCTGGCCCGAACCCTCGGGCTCGACGTCGTTGACCGACATCATGAGCCGGTGAATCGGTCGTCCCCTCGTCGCGACACGCGCGTAGAGCGCCTTCAGGTCGTCGAGAATGGCGGCGCGCGAGTTGGTGGGGACGGAGAAGCGCGCGGTCCCGCTGTCCATGAACTCTCCCCACCGCGCGCGAACGCCGTGCTCGCCCGCCCTCCCCTCGGCGGCAGGCCCCGAGAAGAGCGCCGCGCGCTCCTCGACGCTCGCACGGTAGCCCACGCCCAGGGTGAGCGACCTTGCCACGAGCCCACGCTCGACCAGCTGCAGCGCAAGGTCGTCCGCCATCTCCTTCGCGATGGTGAATCCACCCTCGAAATCCCTGTCACACCCCAACACCTGGGCCGTGGTCAAGGACTTGCCATGCGCCTTGTAGGCCTTGATGTCGGCCATGGTCACCGGCTCGCGCCCCCAGGCGTGGTCGATCAGTATCTCCGCGTCGACGCCGAAGAGGCGGTAGATCGGGTCTTGGGGGTAGACGGCAAGCTGGCCCATGGTATGGATGCCGAGACTCGCGAGGCGGCGCCTCGTCCCCTCCCCCACGCGCCAGAAGTCGGTGATTGGCGTGTGCGTCCACAGCGTGTCGCGGTACGTCTGCTCGTCGAGCACGCCGAAGAAGTCGTCGCTGTGCTTTGCCGTGATGTCGAGCGCGACCTTCGCGAGGTAGAGGTTGGTGCCAAGGCCGCAGGTCGCGGGAATGCCCGTCGTGTCCACTATGTCCTGGCGGATCTTCTCCCCGAGCTCGCGCGCCGTGCAGCCGTAGAGGTCGAGGTAGCCCGTGACGTCGAGGAAGGCCTCGTCGATCGAGTAGACGTGGATGTCGTCCGGCGAGAGGTACCTGAGGTAGATCGAGTAGATGTCCGCCGAGCGCTCGATGTAGAGCGCCATGCGCGGCGGGGCAATGACGTACTCGAACGACTCCGGGATCTCGAACAGGCGGCAGCGGTTGCGCACGCCCTTCGCCTTGAGCGAGGGCGAAACGGCGAGGCAGATGGTCTTCCGCGTGCGCGTGGCGTCCGCGACCACGAGGTCCGTCGTCATGGGATCGAGGTCTCGGGCCACGCACTCCACGCTCGCGTAGAAGCTCTTGAGGTCGATCACGAGGTATTGTCTCTGTCGCCCGCTCGCAACGGCCATGCGCCACACGCCCCGCGCCACACCCTAGCGGATGTAGACGACCTTCTCCTTGAGGTCTTCCACGGCGGCGTCACCGAGGAAGTGACGGACGAGCGCGAGCCCAAGCTCAAGCGCGGTGCCAAGCCCCTTGCTCGTCATGACGTTGCCGTCCTGGACGACCGCGTCCTGCTCGACGACGGCACCGTGCTCGGCGAGGACGTGCTGGAAGTTGGGGTTCGCCGTGGCGCGCCTTCCCTCGAGGAGACCAAGCTCCGCGAGGATCGACGGCGCGGCGCAGATGGCCGCGACCGGCCTGCCGCCCCGGACGAAGCGGGAGACGGCATCGCAGAGCGGCTCGCAGGCACGCAGGTTCTTGGTGCCCGGCATGCCCCCAGGCAGGACCAGCATGTCATAGTCGTCGAACGAGAAGTCGTCGTCGGCCAGCGACCGGTCGCATACCAGCGTGACGTCGTGACTCGAGGTCACGGCGAGGTTGTCGCCCACGGCGACCTTGTCGCACGGGATGCCCGCCCGAAAGAGCAGGTCCACGAGCACGAGCGCCTCGCACTCCTCGAGCCCCTCCGCAAAGAACACCGCAACACGCGCATCGCATGTCTTCTCGAACATCGTTCCTCCTCGTTCCCAGGCGGCACCGCCGCCCCAAACCGTCGTATAGGATGATACCCAACGCACGGGACAACATATGTGCTTCCGCGCTCCCGCCGACTCGGCACCGCGGCAACGGCGGCACGGCCGAGCCGGCCCGCGCTACTCGCTGCGCAGGGCCTCCACCGGGTCGTTCTTGCTCGCGCGCGTGGACGGCAGCAGGCCGCCCAGGAACGTGAGCAGGACGCTCACCCCGATGAGCACGAGGCCGCTTGCCCACGGCAGGATCATGATGTCGGCCACGCCCTGCGTCTCCAGGACGATTGCGTTCACGGGGATCGACAGGAGCACCACCGTGAGGATTGCGAAGACGCCCGCGATGAGCCCCTCGATGATCGTCTCGGCGTTGAACACGTTCGCCACGTTGAGCTTGGAGGCGCCCATGGCGCGCAGGATGCCGATCTCCTTCTTGCGCTCGAGCACCGAGATGTAGGTGATGATACCAATCATGATCGAGCTCACGACGAGGGAGATGGAGACGAAGGCTATGAGCACCATCGAGACCATGTTCACGATGTCGGTGACCGAGCTCATGAGGGCGCCCGCTATGTCGGAGTACTGGATGGTGGCGTCATGCTGCCCCTGGGCGTCCTTCTCCCGGTTGTAGGCGTCGATCACGTCGAGCACGGACTGCTTGGCCGCGAAGTCCTTGGGGTAGATGCTGATCGACTCGGGGCTGTCCGCCGACGCGTAGCCGAGGCGGCTCATGTTGGAGTCGTACGTGAGCTCCGCGGCGTTCATGTAGTTGGTGAGAAGCGACGTCAGGTCCTCCTGGGTCATGTTGAAGTGGATGGCGTTGGCGAAGGCGTCCGCGTCGAACGAGAAGCCCTCCCGCAGCGCGCTGGTGAGCGACGACATCTGCCCCGCAAGCTGGCCCGCGATGGCACCCGAGAGCTGCGAGCCC
>JAGAWD010000040.1 GCA_017941585.1 Olsenella sp.
GGGGTTGTAGAGCCGGTGCATGGACTGCGCCGCCCCCTCGGCGAGCGCGGGCGCGCCCGCCGCCGCCATGGCCACGGCCGAGGCGGCCATGGCAGATACGATCCTCGCCGTCATCCTCATGTCGTTCCTCCTGTCTGGATCCGCTCGCGTGCCGTTTAAGCCTCGGGAATGGCCGACATGCGATCGGGATCGGGAACGCCTTCCTCCGCAGAGATGCCTTGCTCCTCATCCTGCCGAGCATCCTTCCTGCGGGGGAGCAACCCCTCGGGCATTTCCACGCCTGGGCCCGTGACGAGTATCTCCCTGCCAACCTTGGACGTCGCGGCACTGTAGCCTATGACGAGGTCGTACCTGTCAAACCGCTCGTACGCCCTGTCCACGAGCGGCACGGCGTCGTAGGTCACGATCCAAGGGAATGCGCATGACGAGATTTTTTGCGCCAGCGCCTTGTGGTCGGACTCCGTGAATGAGTTGGCGTAGAGACCGGGTCCCTTCTCGACGTAGGGTGGATCGAAGTTGGCAAAGACCTGCCCGGTCTCGTTCGCGAGCACGTCATCGATGAACCGCGAAGCGTCCATGTTGTAGATGCGGATGTTTTCCGCGTGGGACGAGATTTTCCGGATCTTCTCGCATAGGTTCTTCCGGTTGAACCTGGCCCCTATGCCGTAGCGTCCGGTCTGCCCCTTGCCGCCTATTGGGCCACCTCGCAGTATCCCGGATCGATTCGTCCTGTTGAGGTAGAACGCGGACTTGCCAAGGCCGGGGGAGGGGGCATCGGCTTCCAGCAGCCTCCCGTGGTGGGTCCTCCACTCCTCGACGGTCAGGGGGACCTCGCTGATGAAGCGGCAGAGCTCGTCCGGGCGGTTGACTATCACGTCCCACATGCTGTAGACGGCAGGGTCGATGTCGTTGAGGAGGAGGCGTGATACCCGCTCCCTCACGAGTAGCTTTATCGCCAGCCCGCACCCTCCGCAGAACGCCTCCGCGTAAGCGCATCCCTCAAGGCCGTTCGCCTCGATGATGGAGTCGACGGTTGGGTAGATCTTCGTCTTTCCGCCCGGATAGCGGACCGGGGTATACGTTGCTGGCACGATGGCACCTCCCTACGTCAACTCTAGCAGCGGTCGAGTTTCTTGGCCATGCCTATTTCCGATCATCGAGCATCGCGAGGACGACCTTGTAGATCTTGTCCCATAGGCTGATGAGAGCCGTTCCGTCGGGCCATCCGGAGTCGCCGTGCGCGATCGAGTTGAGCGAGGAGACCGTGACGGGAACGCCCGCGTCTTTGTTCTTTGCGAACTTTCTCATGTAGTCTACGTCGTTGTTGCTGATGGTGACGGTGCGGTCCCTGACGAGGCGCGTGCACGCCTCGTTGATCCTGTCGCCAAGCGCCTTTTCCTGCAATTTTTGGTACTCCGGGACGTCCAGGTATCGCCTGAGGCATGTGCCTGCGGCGATTTCTACCAGCCCCCTCAGGAGGAGCCCGCAGGCCATGGGGTACTTGGATGCGTCCAGCTCCCTCAGCTCCCGGTACAAATGCCCCGCATTCGGGTTGCCCTCGGTGGGGAGGGGGTTTCCCGTGGCCGGTATGACCGTCTTCCTGTCAAACGGGTGGCCCTTGGGCCGTGGGCCACTCCTCCCGGGCTCGACGGCCTCGTCCTGGCTTGGGTCACCGCCCGAACCCTCGCCCTCGCCGCCTGCCGACCCTCCCGTCCTTTGGGAGTCCTCTTTACTGCCAGCCTCGCTTGGGTCCTGCCCCCACAGAGCTCCCTGCACGCCGGCAAACTCCCGCACCAGCTTCTTCCTCTTTTCTGCCGTGTAGTAGTCCCCGACGCTATGATTGGCGACATACGTGACGACCCTCTTTATCTCGTCATCGTATCCTCCGAGGTATTCGAAGAGGTCGTCCGACCTGTTCACCCCGCAGTACTCCCTGACCTCTGGGGTGCCCAGCATCCTGACAAGGCCAGTCGGGTGCGCCTTTGCGAGGGCCTCCGTGAACTCCCGGTCATCGGAGAAAAGGTGATGGAGCTGGTCGATGAGCGGGACGACCCCGCTCGGCCTCTTCTCCCTCTGCTGCCTGAAGCGAGACTTCTGCGCGGAGTCCCAAGGCTCCACGCCGATCCCGCCCTGGGAACCGCTGTGACGAGTCTCGATGATGTGGTTGATCTCATCCTCGTCGTCACTCACGATGGCGCCCTCCACCGATGTGGGCATTTTTCCCTGCAGCTCGCGCATTGCCTTCGCCACATCTGGAAAGTCGGGCGGGACGAGGCTGGGGTCGTAGGCGAGCTTGAGGGCAGTTGCCCTCCTGTTGCCCTCGCGCACGAGGTACCTTCCGTCCGGCTCGCTGGACACCACGAACGCCTCGGTGGAGTTGAGCCCATTGGCCGCTATGTCCTGGGCGAGGGTGACAATCTTGTTCTTCTTGGACGAGAGCCTCTGGTCGGTAAGAATCGAGTAGATTGCCTCGTCCTCTCCCTCGACCGGAAAGATTCTCGGGTTGCCGCCGTTGACGACAAGCGAGCTTACCTCTATGTCCCTGCGCGTGCCCAAATGCCTCTCCTTCCATCCTTTGATCTCGATCCAGGCGATTACCTACCCCGCCCGCCGCGAATCACTGTCAGATCCGGGTGGCTCCTCGCCCGGACTCTCTTCCTGCGCGCAGGCCGCCGCCATCCCCGCCACCGCGGCCGCGGCGGCCTCCTTCGTCGCCTCGTCCATGGAGGCGAAGTCCTCGTTGAGTTGGCGTTGGCGCTCGTCGGCATAAGTTCCGACGTACTCCCAGCGGCCGGCGAGCTCGTCGAGAGAACAATGGAAAAAATCAGCGAGTTCGAAAGCCTGCGCCATAGAGAGCTGACGCTCTCCGGATTCCCAGGACTTAATTTGGCGTTCGGGAACGCCAAAGGCCTCTGCAAATGCTTTTCGACTTGAGTATCCAGCTTTCTTCCGTAGTTGTTGTAGTTGCAGCTTCATTATTGATTCTTCCGTCTGACTGAAAGCGTTAACTGCGCTCGCCGACGCGAGCGCCTTCTGCGAGGCCACGAGGTGCATGACCTTCGCGGCGAGGCCGACGCGCCCGGCGTCCGCCGGGGGTTGATCCTCGGCGCGGTGGAGCGCGCCGAGACCAGCCCTACCAGATGTCGGGATTCATACAGGTGTCACTGTTAGATTCGAGCATTCCCTCACGCGCTCTCTCGTCCTGCGCACAGGTCGTTGCCATCAACGCAGCGAGTTCCATGTCATGTGCGTCGCTCATTAATCGATCTTGTCGCTCTCGATCGAGTCCACGCCAAACTCTATGAAGCTCTGCTTCGCGTGGGTTCGAGAATGCGATCTTAAGCTCCATACCCAGGATTTCATCAGTCGAGCAGTCTAGTACGCGCGCGCATTCTACGAGCTGCGAAACACTCATTGAGACCTCTCCACGTTCCCATGAGCCGTAGGTACGTAGTTTTACTCCAAGTTTTTCGGCCATTTGTTTTTGGCTTAGCCCTGAGCGCTTACGAAGAGCTCCGAGCTTCAATTCCAGGGTATTTTCCTTCTGTGGAGGGCACATCTCCCTCTGAAGGTCATCGTGCTTGTCGTCATGTTGAAGCAAATAAAACTCGTCTGGAGTCATTCCCAGAGATTCAATGATTGCCAGCGCCTTTTCCCAGGTTATGTCTTTCGAGTTAGCACTCTTGAGTTTCGAAGAATACGAGGTATACATGCCAGTCTTATCGCAGGCGGCAGATATCGTCATGCCCCTCTCTTCTAATACCATAGCGAGCGTTTCGTAGAACCCGTGCTTTGGTTCGTCCATGGAGGTGAAGTCCTCGTTGGGCCGGTGCTGGCTTAGGTCTGCGCGTGTGCCCACGCATTCCCAGCGTCCAGCTAGTTCGTCGATGGAACAGTGAAAGGCCTTGGCGATTACACGTGCTTCCCCTAGCGTTAGATTCCGCTCGCCACGCTCATAACTCCCATATCGACGAACGGGCATGTTGGTGAGTTCAGCCGCGTCTCGCTGGGACAATCCCAGGCGTACTCTAATTGCCTTCATCTGA
>JAGAWD010000449.1 GCA_017941585.1 Olsenella sp.
CTGTGAACTGGTGACTATGGTATGCATTCAGGTATACTTTGGTAAGTAGGCACAATATAGTACTGTAGGAACCAAATGGTAACTATTGGTAACTACATGCGACGACAAGAAGGATGGTGCGGGATATGCCTCATCAGGCGGCGGATGATCTTCCCGCATGCCCCATAGAGACCACGCTGACTCTCATCGGAAGCAAGTGGCAGGTGCTCATCCTGCGCGACCTTCTGGCGAACGACACGATGCGCTTCAAGGAGCTGCAACGCTCCGTCGGGAGGATCTCGCAAAAGGTGCTTACGTCGAACCTCCGCGCGATGGAGGCGGCCGGCCTCGTTCGCCGGGAGGTGTTTGCGGAGGTGCCGCCAAGGGTGGAGTACTCGCTTACCGACACGGGCAGGACCCTCAAGCCCGTGCTCGACGCCCTCTGGGACTGGGGCGAGGGCTACAGGGAGTCGCTGCGCGGGGGACGGGGCTAGGGCCTCGCTCGCGGTGCGGGGCGCTACGCCTGATTCCCGATGCGCCGCGTCCCACGTGAGGTCGCGAGCGCCGGGCACCATGCCGCCCACGAGCACTTGCCGGCCGCACGACCGCGTGTGTGGGGCGCTTAGGATACGTGTCGCGTGCTTTGTCGTGGGAGGGAGTTGCAATGCATACGGGCAAGGACCGGCTTGCGGCGTTCAACGATGCCGTTCTCGCCATCGTTATGACAATCATCGTGCTGGAGTTCTCGGTACCGAACCCGCTTACCCTTGAGAGTCTCCTTGGACTCTGGCCACAGGTAGCAGCCTATGCCATATCGTTCTTCTGGCTGGGTGCCATGTGGATCAACCAACACAATTTCTGGCACGCGCTTTCCTACGTGCGGACGCGAACGGTCTGGGTCGACCTCGTGATGCTGTTTTTCTCGTCGTTCTTCCCTCTTACCACCCACATGGTCGCGGCCAACTTCGACAGCTCCCTTGCGCAGGTCACCTATGGGGTGGTCATACTTGGCGTCACGTTTGCCAACGTCGCCCTGTATCGTCGGCTCGTGGCAGACAATCCGCAGGTAGAAGGCCTCGATCCTGCCATTCTTGGGTCAAGGTGGCGCATGTGGGCGGACATCGGCCTCAAGGTCGTTGGCCTTGTTCTCTCGGCAACCGTCTTCCCTCCGGCGATGACCTTCTCGGTGCTTGCAACCCTGCTCTTCCTGGTCATTCCGCCTCAGCTGGCAGAGGGTTGACGAGCCTTCTGCAGAAGGCAAGGCCTTTTGGCGCCCCTGGTGGTCGATGCGACGCCTCCGACGCACATGCCGTCGAGTGCGCCGGTAATCCTGAGATCAAGGCGGTTTTCGCCGTAAAGGATGCGCGCGAGGCGCTCTTGTGCCGAGACGCCGTGGGCCTCGGTGGGGTGTGGGACCCTACGCGTCCGACTCTGGCGCACCGCCCCGTGCCTGGGCGTCCTCGACGCACGTCTCGACGAAGTCGGCATAGGCCTCGGTGAAGCTCCCTGCCGGCTCGGGCAGCCCGGCGGCGCTCATGGCCTCGCGGGCGAGCTCGGCGCAGTGGTAGTGGTTCCACAGCCCCGGTGCCTGGTAGAGCAGGCGCAGGTACAGGTCCTGCGCCGCCGCATCGTCGATGCCACACTGGCGCGCGAGTACCTCCCTGATGGGCGGGAGCATTTCCGCGAAGTCGCGCTTGAACTCGGTCAGCCGCTCCAGCGTGACGTTGCTCTCGATGACGGAGGTGAGAATCTCCTGGTAGCGCAGGAAAGATGCGTGCCGCTCGGTGACCTCGGCCCAGACGCGGGCGAACTCGCGCGTGGGCAGCGTGACACCGCCCGTCGTCCCGTCTGGCGCGCCGCGCCGCATGGCGCCATCGTCCGACGTCCCGCCCAGATCGCAGACCAACTCTTCCAGCCATGCGCGGTTCTTTGCCGTGTGCAGCGCGAGGAAGATCTCCTCCTGCGTCGCTGCGTACTTGTAGAGGTTCGAGCGCGACCAGCCGAGCTCCTCGGCTATGGTCCCCATCGTGATCTGGTGATAGGGGCGCCTTGCGAACAGCGCGTCGGCCGCCCGCATGATGGCGTCCATCCGCTCGCGCTTTCGCTCGGGCGAGCGCGCCCGTATGTAGTCGGCCATGCCCGGCCCCCTTTGCTTGCAGATTTGCGTGCGATGTGGATTCTAGCAAAGCGCTTGCATTGGAGACAAGGTGTCGCTTATACTCTCCATCGTTAAGTGACAATATGTCTCTAAACAGCGTTGATCGGTAACGACGCAAGACACCTAAGAAAGGGACACCAAAGAAGGGGGAAGGACATGGCCAACCTCATCGTCTACTACTCGCGCAAGGGCGAGAACTACTGGGCCGGCGGCGTCAAGAACCTTGCCAAGGGAAACACCGAGCGCGTCGCCGAGTTCGTGCAGGAGGCCGTCGGCGGCGACCTGTTCGAGATCGAGACCGTGAAGGACTACGACCCCGACTACTACCGCTGCATCGAGGAGGCCAAGGCCGAGCTGCGAGAGGGCGCCCGCCCCGAGGTGAAGGCGTACCTCGAGGACAAGGGCCTCGACATGGCCGACTACGACACGGTCTTCGTGGGATACCCCAACTGGTGGGGAGTCTGCCCCATGTGCGTCCTCACGTTCCTCGAGCACTATGACCTCGCCGGCAAGCGCATAGTCCCGTTCTGCACGAACGAGGGGTCGGGCATGGGCGGCTCCGAGAGGTACCTGAGGAAGGCCTGCCCCACGGCAACCGTTGAGAAGGGCCTCTCCATTACCGGCAACCAGGCCGAGCAATCGCGCGACGAGGCAGCTGCCTGGGCCAAGCAGTTCGCGTAGGCGCTGCCATGACCGACGAGGAGACCTGCGCCCAGCTGTACCGCGACCTGTGCGACGCCTCGATGAGAAAGGATGCGGCGGGGATGGCCGCACCTCTCGCAGACGACTATGTGCTCGTGCACATGACGGGCATGCGGCAGTCGGGGCGCGCCTACATCGAGGCGGTGCTCGACGGCACGCTGAACTACTACTCGACAGAGCACGATTCCGTCGACGTACGCATCTCGCCAGACGGTGAGCATGCGGCCATCTGCGCCCGCTCTCGCGTGAGCGCGGCCGTGTTCGGCGGTGGTCGCCACACCTGGCGCCTGCAGCAGGACTTGCGGGCAGAGAGGCGTGACGGCACATGGCTGCTCACGGAGTCTCGCGCCTCGACCTACTGACGCATTAAAAAGAGACCGAGGGAAGCGGTGGAGTCCGAGAGAAACGGGGCAGGCCGAGAGAAACGGGAGAGACGGGGGGACGCCCATGGAGGTTACGAGACGCTTGTTTATAGGAATGGCCGGAGCCGCGATACTCGGCTCGGCCGCCCTGACCCTTTCGGCATGTGGCGCACCGCGAGGGGCCGAGCAACCCTCGGGCGCAGGCGCGACCGCGGGCGCGTCGGCGGAGCCAACGGGCTCGACGGGCGTGGCGAGCGAGGGCCCCTCGCCCGCGACGGTGCCTGCCGGCACCGACGCGATCGTCGTCTACTTCTCACGCGCTGGTGAGAACTACGGCGTGGGCTATGTAGAGGAGGGCAACACTGCCGTTGTGGCGAAGATGGTCGCCGAGGCGACGGGCGCGGGCATGTTCGAGGTGGCGCCTGCAAAGGCCTACCCGGAGGGCTACGACGAGTGCTGCAACGTTGCGCTCGCCGAGAAGAACGGTGGAGCGCGTCCCGCCATTGCAAAGGACGTGGACATCGCGCCCTACAAGACCGTCTACCTGGGATATCCCATCTGGTGGGGCGACGTTCCCATGTGCGTCTACACGTTCCTCGAGACTCACGACTGGACGGGCAAGACCATTCGCCCGTTCTGCACACATGCGGGAAGCGGCCTTGCGGGCACGGCGGGGTCGGTGGCCTCAGCGTGTCCCGGCGCCGACGTGGCGCAGGGCCTGGCCATCACCGGCACGACGGCGCAGAACTCTCGCGACCAGGCCCGCGAGGAGGTAAGGGGCTGGCTGGCCTAGCGATCGGACGAGGGATGCGGAGGGCGTGCGGGTCATGCAGGTGCTCGGGCGCAACGTGGCGTGGGTCATGAGGTCGATCGAGACGGGGCGCGACGCGGGTGTCGTACCGCCGGCGCAAACCGAGAGGCGCATAAGCACTAACTTCATCTGACGCGCGGGGCAGTGTACGCGCGAGGCCATTCTGAGCGATCAGCGGATGTATTCGGAACTGATTTGCGTTGCCCGCCATCCAGCAAAAGGTTTCGAAAA
>JAGAWD010000450.1 GCA_017941585.1 Olsenella sp.
GCGCATGGACCTGCTGCGTGACGTGGAGGAGGTCATAGCGCTTCGCACCGACATGATGCGCTTCTTCACGGAGCGCATGGCGAACATCAAGAAGGAGGGCGTGTTCTCTCGTCCCGTGGTCTTGGCTCAGGACTACATTCGCGCCCACCTGAGCGAGCGAATCCGCGTGAGCGAGCTCGCCGACGTCGTGGGGCTCAACGAGAGCTACCTCTCCACGCTCTTCCACAGCGAGACCGGCCAGACCATCACCGACTACGTGGCGCAGGAGCGCGTGGAGACGGCCAAGAACATGCTGCGCTACTCCGAGTTGACGGCATCCGCCATAGCTACGAGCCTGGGCTTCTCAACGCAGAGCTACTTCACCAGGGTCTTTCGCGAGCACACGGGCTTCACGCCCAGCGAGTTTCGCAAGCGATTCTTCCGCGAGAGCGGGATGGGAAGCGCGTAGAGCTGCGTTGCCCGGCGCCTCCGCCTGCCTCGCTTCGTCGCCGCTTTGGCCTAGGCCGCAAGGTCTTTGTGTTACCCCTGACACCGTGTCATGCGTGCCGGTTGCGGCGCGCGTCCCTTGCGCTACAATGGCATCCGAGACGGGAGCTTGCGGCGAGGCAGGCTGAGAGGGGCACCTGTGCCCGACCGACCCTGATCTGGGTAATGCGCATTACCCGACAATGTATTTCAGCCGCAGGTAGAGCGGCTGTTTTTATGCGAAATCCAACGCTGTCCCAAAAGGTGGTCCCAAACAGTCCCACGGCCCTTTTCCACCATTGGGAGGGCATGCGCCTAATCGGCGAGCGGTCCGCTATGCATGGGCCTGTTTGCGTGGCGCGCCATGTTCCCCGCGCGTTCAGGGCTACAATCGTCGTCGATCGAGAGAGGAGCGCAGGGTGCTTATTGTGGTGAGGACGGTCGATGACGGCGTGGTCGAGAGGCTCTTCGGCGTGTACGCGGAGTCGATGGGCGATCTCTCGGTCAACTTCTCAAATGAGAGGGAGACGCGCTCGTCGTATCGCGATTTCCTCGAGGGCTTCGTCTCCGATCCGGGGCACCTCGTGCTCGTCGAGGAGGATGGCGGCGTTTGGAAGAGCGCCTTGCGCGCGGTCTCGTGCGACGGAGATTGCTGGTTCATCGAGGCGGTTGAGACCGACCCTAGCGCCAGGCGCCGGGGCAACGGTCGGCTCCTGCTGTCGCAGGCCACGGAGTACTTGCGCTCGCTCGGCGCGCGCGAGGTGACCTGCGTCATCTACAGGGGCAACGAGGCATCCAGAAGGCTCCACGAGTCATGCGGATTCAAGGCGACGGACGAGGACCCGGTCGACCCTTGGGGAGATCGCGACGAGTGCGGCGTTCTCTATAGGTCTCGGTTGTGACGCGGACCCACTTGGTCGCAAAGCTATTTCGTAGTGAATTCATGCTGTACTTATAACAATATACTGTTACAATTGCAGCATGAAAGCATTAGATGCCTTGAACATAACGGATGGAATAGCTGCTTCGCAGCGGGGGCTCGTCACATCCGCGCAGGCGCTGTCTGCGGGGTGGGAAGGATGGAACTCTCGTGTCTCGCCGCAAACGGGCACCTCGAGCACGTGGGCCACGCTGTGTATCGGACATCGGGTGCTCCTTCGATACGCGAGGAGA
>JAGAWD010000451.1 GCA_017941585.1 Olsenella sp.
GACAGATTCTGGAGCAGGCGGCACCCGACGAGTTCTTCGACCATCCAAAGACCGATCGCGCGCGCGACTTCCTCAACTCCATCAAGGGTCACTAGCGTGCCGACTGCCGACGGCCGTGCTGGGCACCTTGTCGGGCGCCTCGCCGGCATCTCGCCCGCAGCACGGCCGTGACCCGTTTGGGCTAATAAACAATCCGCAGGCGCGTGCGAGAGAGTCTTTCCCTTATCATGGGTGGGGGAGAGGGGAGGAGCCTTGATTAGCTTTTCTGATTTTCTTGGGATGCTTTCCGGCAATCCGTTTCTCGTCGTCACCATTGCCCTTGTGCTGGGGACCATCTTCGTCAACGGGGCAACGGACGCCGCAAATGCGATTGCCGAGGCGGTCGGTACCCGCTCGATCGGGGTCAACGCCGCCATTGCGATGAGCGTCGTCTGCAACTTCGTCGGACTTGTCGCCATGACCGCCGTCTCCACAGCGGTCGCCGACACCATCAGTGGCATGGTCGACTTCGGTGGGGACGCCCACGCGGCCATGATCGCACTCGCGGCGGCGACGGTGGGCATCGTGGTATGGGGCCTCGGCGCGTGGGTCTTCGGCATCCCCACGAGCGAGAGCCATGCCCTCATCGCCGGGCTCACCGGCGCGGCGCTTGCCGTGCACGGCGGTCTTGGCGGCGTCAACATGGCCGAGTGGATCAAGGTCGTCTACGGCCTCGTCTTCTCGACCGTCCTGGGCTTCGGGGCGGGCTGGCTCTTTGCGTGGATCATACAGAAGGTGTGCCAGAACGTGAACCGCATCAGGGCCGACGAGACCTTCGGTCGCCTGCAGGTGCTTGGCTCGGCCTTCGTCGCCCTCATGCATGGCGCGCAGGACGGGCAGAAGTTCATGTCGACCGCCATGCTCGCCATCGCACTCTCGGCCAACATGTCCGTCGCCGAGATGGGCGGTTTCCCCCTCTGGATTGAGATTCTCTGCGCCGCCGTGATGGCCATCGGCACGGGCGTCGGTGGCAAGCGCATCATCAAGAAGGTCGGCACCGAGATGGTGCGCCTCGAGAAGTACCAGGGCTTCTCGGCGTCCATCAGCGCAACCATATCGCTTCTCATCGCCACGCTCACGGGCCTTCCCGTCTCCACCACGCATGCCAAGACGGCCGCCATCATGGGGGCGGGTGCCGCCAAGAACGTGCGCTCGGTCAACTGGGGCGTCGCGAAGGAGATGCTCTACACCTGGCTCTTCACCTTCCCCGGCTGCGGCGTCATAGGCTACGCCCTCGCCCGTCTCTTCCTCGTCATCTTCTAACGGAGGTATCTCATGGCTCGCATCAAGAAAGAGGACATCTTCTACACCCTTCTTAAGGAGTTCTCCGACAAGCTTCTGGAGGCGGCCGAGGAGTACAAGAACATCGTGTGCAACTATCCTGACTCCTTCTCGCGCGTTCCCCAGATGAAGGTGTACGAGAACGAGTGCGACGCGGAGGTGAGGCGCATCATGGAGAAGCTCTACACCTCGTTCATCACTCCCTTCGAGCGCGAGGACATATCCGAGCTCACCAATGCGCTCGACGACATCGCCGACGACATGAACGGCGTCGTCACCCGCCTCGACCTCTTCAACATCCACGAGATGCGCGAGGAGGGCCCGCAGATGGCGGAGCTCACGCTTCGCTGCGTGCAGGAGGTTCGCGAGATGATCCATCTCCTGCCCAACTACAAGAAGGACCGCAGGGTCATGGAGCACGCGGCCGTGATTTCGAAGATAGAGGACGAGGGCGACACCGTCTACGAGAACGCCCTGCGGCGTCTGTTCCGCGAGAAGGACAACGGGCGAAACGCAGTCTCGTGGCTGCGCGAGTTCGACCGTATGGAGGGTACCCTCGATGCCTGCGACCGCGTTGCCTACATCGTGCGCGGCGTCGTGATGAAGAGCGCGTAGCTATCCTGTGGTGGCGAACCCGTGTCGGGCGGCACCGGTTGCCGAGGCCTCGGCCGTCATTCCGCGGTGCCTGCTGCGGCTGATGCTCGGCTACGCAAAGGGATGACATTGGACGAACAGGAACTCATGCGTGCGGAGAGGCGGCTCTCTGATCGGCTGGCCGCCCGGGGCCTTGTGGCGAGGCGCTTCTCGTGGGAATCGGATGATGGGCCCGAGGCGTTTGCGGACGCAAGCCGCGGCCAGCGGAGCCTCGTCGTTCACGCAAGGGGGTACCCCGCACAGGGGGAGAACCGGTGCGCCGCTTGGGTCGAGGGTGTATTCTCGTGGGCGGGCCTTGGGTTTGAGAGCGGGCATGCCTGCGAGCTCTACCAGCGCTACTGCAACCTGGACCGCCTTGCCGACCTCAAGGTGGGCATGATTGTCGCGGTGCCGTCGCATCCCTTCTCCCTCGAGGGGGAGAGGTATGGGCATGTGGGCATCTACGTGGGCGACGGCAAGGTGATGGACTGCGTGGGGACGGGCGTGCGCACGGTTCCCCTCTCGCTCTGGCTCATGGGCTACGCCTCTGGTGCCGAGGCGCGTTGGGGATGGATGCGTGGGCTCGCTCTGGCGTAGCGCCTGGAGGTGACGTGCGGTTGGCATCGCCTTGCGATGCGATGCTGGCATGAGACGCCCGTACGAGGGGAGACGGTTTGGAGAGGGTAGTTGCCCACGTGGCAGAGAGCGCGCCTTTGGCGCCGCTCCTAGAGCAGTGCCGCCGCGTAATCGCGCCCAAGTACGTGCATGGCACCGAGGTGGGGCCGCAGACGAACAGGCTCGAGGCGGCGTGCGGGGGCATCATGGCGCGCGCCCTTCTCGGTGTGACGGCAGACGAGGACCTCTCGTACGGCGAGTATGGCAAGCCGTACATCCCCGGTGCGCCCGAGTTCAACCTCTCGAACGACGGAGGGGTCGTCGTGTTGGCAATGGGCGAGCGACCACTTGGTGCCGACCTCGAGTCCATTCCTCCCATTTACCGCGACCCTGAGGCGCTCATCTGCCGGAAGTTCTTCGACGAGGCCGAGCAGGCCGCCGTGGGCGACGGCTCCTCGCACGAGCAGCGCACGTCGTGGACGTGCGCGTGGACGAGGCGCGAGGCCATCCTCAAGGCGATGGGCACCGGCTTTGCCGTCGATCCCCGCAAGCATCCCGAGGTTCTCGAGGGGTGGTACCTCGAGACGCGCGTTCTAGAGAGCGTGGTTCTGACCTGCGCGATGGACGTTCCCTTCGAGTTGGAGCTCGTCGAGTTCGACGTGCTCGACGCGCTCGCCGCGCTGCTTGAGGTGCGTGCCTGAGGGATTGGGTGCGGGCGCGAATGCGGCGGGTCCCATACGGTGAGGCCCATACGGTGAGGCCCATACGGTGAGGCCCATACGGTGAGGCCCATACGGTGAGGCCC
>JAGAWD010000452.1 GCA_017941585.1 Olsenella sp.
CGCGGCCTGCTCGGGCACGTCCTGCTCGGTCGCGGCCTGCTCGGTGTTATCCGGCACGGGAGCATCGGCTGGCTCGAGCGGCACCGTGGACTCGGCAGCGTCGGCTGGCTCGGGCGCGTCCGGCTCGGCGGCGTCGACCTGCGCGCGCACGCGCTGGCGGATGGCGTCGATCACGCCCGTGGTCTGGCGCTCAGCTCGCCTCTCGAGTATCGCGTCGATGGACGCGAAGGGCATCAGCTCGTCGCGCAACGTGTCGATGAGAACCTCCTCGAGCTCCTCGCGGGGCAGCTCGGTGAGCGCGCGCTTGTGTGCGACGCGGTCGTGGAAGTACTCGACCACGATGAGGAACGTGTAGATCGCCACGAGGGCAACCACCAGGCACGCGATGGTCGGCAGCTGCGCATCGAGCACGAGCATGAGGGCGAAGAGGCCGAGCGGCAGCAGGAAGAGCACCGTGATGCCGCCGCGCACGAGGGCCGGGTATGCGCGCTCGAAGGCGGCCGCGCGCTCGTCGAACTCGTCGCGGTACTCCTGGGGCAGGTGGTAGGCCTTCACGACAGTGGCCAGGCGGTAGTGGTTGCCCTCGATGGCGACGGGCTCGCTCACCGCGAGGTGGTCAGTCTCGCGCAGGCGACGGTCGAAGAGCGCGTTGACGTTCACGAGGTGCCCGCGCGCGCTCACGCCCACGAGGATGGAGGGGATCACGAACAGGAGCAGCATGGCGAGGTTGAACGCGAGGTTCGTGCCGTACATGCCGCCGATGGCCTCGCGCATGGCGTTGTTGGAGTACGTGAAGGGAAGCCACGGGCCGATCGCCTGGAAGAAGGGCGGCATCATCTCGATGGGATACGTGCCCGCAGACCCCGGCACCTGCAGGATGACGAGGGTGAAGGCGAGCGCCTTGCCCAGGTGCTTGAAGGCGGCGGAGAGCGCGTAGATGATGTTGACGAAGGCGAACGACGCAACGATGGACGAGAGGAAGAACGCCCAGGGGTGCGCACACTGTATGCCGATGATGAGGTCGCCCGTGCAGCACACGACCGCCTGGAGCATGCCGATGAGGACGAACAGCATCCAGCGGCCGAAGTACGCCTGCCAGGGGCGCACGCGGCCCACCCCCTCCTCGTCCACCTCGAGCTTGAAGATCGCGACGAGGGCAATGCCGCCCACCCACAGGGCGAGGCTCGTGAAGAACGGCGCGACGCCGCTGGCGTAGTTCTCCACGGGATAGAGGGCGACCTCGTTGATGTCGACGGGCGCGGAGAGGAACTCGCTCACGCTCTCGGGGTCGCGTGCGAGGAGACCCTTTGCCCGCGACCACGCCTCGGACGCGCGTATCGCGGAGAGTTCGCTCCTCAGGGTGGAGACGTCCTGCGCGAGGGTGGAGACCGACGACCGCGTTCCCCCGAGCGCGTCATCGGTCTTTCCGAGCGCATCGGCAAGCCGTCTGGTCAGCGAGGCCGTCTGCGATATGACGGGGTCTACCGCCTGGGCCACGGACTCGAGCCGCTGCCCGTCCTGCGCGAACGAGTCGAGGGCGTTGTTTATCTGGAGCAGGGTCGCGCTCACGGCGCCCGTCTGCACGTCGCTCAGCGGAGCCGCCGCGGCCTGGACCCTGTCGTTGAGGGACGCCGAGAGGGACCTGACCTCCTCGGCCGTCGCGTCGAGCTTCTGGGAAATGGCGCGAAGCTCGTCGAGCTTCGCCCTCCGCTCGTCGAGAATCCTGGACGCGATGTCGAGCTCGCCGGGAAGGTCCTGCTCGATCTCGGCTCGCACCGACTGGGCGGCCTCGCCGATGGGAGTGAGACCCCTTATCTTATCGAGGGACTCGTCAAGCTCGGACTTGATCCTCTCGCCCTCGCTCAGGTCGTTCTCGAGCGTCCGAATGGCAGCGTTCACCTGCGCCTGGGCAGACGAGATGTCTCCCGAGATGGCTGATACGTCATAGTTGGCCCTCGACGAGAGCGACGAGATGGTGCCCGCCGCCACGCCGGCCTTCGCGTTGAGGTCCGACATGAGGGCGCTCGCGTTGCCGCGGGTCTCGCCGAGGCGGCTGCGCACGCCCGCAAGCTTGCCGCTGACGCGCGAGCCCAGGCCCTCGAGCGACGACAGCTTGTTCGTCGCGCCGTCGAGCGCGCCCCGGGCGTCGCGAAGGCTCGTCGAGAGACCATCGAGCTTGGAGTCAGCGTCCGCGAGCGACACGCTCACCTCGTCGAGCACCGCGGAGCCCCTCCCAAGGGCGCCCTGCGAGTCGTCGATCACGCCATCCAGCACGCCGCCGAGCTTCTCGGAGACAACCTCGCCCACCTTGGCGACAAACTTGCTGTCTATCTGGTTCTCTATGGTGGATGCTCCGGTGTCCGTCACCTTGGGCGCAATGGGGTTGACCTTCTCGTTCACGTAGTAGCGAAGGTGTGCCTTGTCGGTCTTGCCATCGAGGATGCCCGTGAGATGCCGGGTGAAGTCGTTGGGGATGACTATGGCCGCATAGTACTTTCCGGCACGCACTCCCTCGAGCGCCTCGTCCTCGCCCATGAACCGCCAGCCAATCTTGTCATTGTCGGCAAGGGCGTCGACCAGGAGGTCTCCGGTGCAGATCTCCCCTTTGCCCGGCAGCGTAACGCTCTGGTCCTCGTTTACAACGGCAACGGGGATGTCGCTCGTGTTCTCGTACGGGTCCCAGTTGGCCATGACGTTGATCCACGCGTACAGGCACGGGACCACGCAGATGCCCAGAACAACGACGGCTGCGACGGGGCTGCGAAAGATTCTCCGCAGGTCGCGCCGAAAAATACTAACTGCTTTTCCCAAGTCGCCACTTCCAATTGCGATAGTCACCTAAGCAAAATTTACAGTGCAGGCGTATTCCTACCGCGCAAGCACCTAATGTGCGTGCGCAGCCCATGCACCGAGGCACACGCACCAAGCCCATGCACCAAGCCCATGGCCCATGCATCAAGCCCATGGCCCATGCCCATGCACCAAGCCTATGGCCCATGCCCATGCACCAAGCCCATGGCCCATGCATCAAAAACCAATAAATGATAACGCAAAATAACGCAAACAAGCCTGCCTCAGTCAGGCTCACCGCAGTTGAACACATCCTCACGACACCACTGAGGCGCAAGGGCATCGAGCACGCACTTAGAGCGCAAGTCGGGAGAAACCAAGTCAGGGGAACACGAGTCGGACTTAGTGATATACGACAATCATCTACGGACCCGCAGGGGCGAACCCCTCCCTTCCGCGATCCATACGCCCCGCAAGCCTGTCGGGGCATCCCCCGCCATCTCGCAAATCGGACGGGATGGCAGCGGCGCACCCCCGCCATCTCGCAAATCGGGCGATATGGCAGAAACGGGGCCTCCCATCACGCAAATCGGGCGCCGTGGCAGAAAAGGTGCCCCGACATCACGCAAATCCGACGCCATGGCACAAACCATCTCGCAAATCCGACGGGATGGCAGAAACCGGCCCTCCAATCTCAGGAATCCGACGCCATGGCACAAAC
>JAGAWD010000453.1 GCA_017941585.1 Olsenella sp.
AGTGCACGGGCGTGACAGGCTTCGGCACGCATCACCAGGAGCCGGGCACGTGGTCGGACGACACGAGCCTCACGCTCGCGGCCTGCGACTCCATCCGCCGCAGCGGTCGCTTCGACGCGGCAGACACGCTCGCAGCCTTTCGCTCGTGGCTTAACGATGGCGCCTACTCCCCCGACGGCGTCGCCTTCGACGTCGGCAACACGTGCCGCGCGGCCATCACGCGCGGCGTTGGAGGCTCGGGCGAGTGGGACAACGGCAACGGCTCTCTGATGCGCATCGCGCCCATGGCGCTTCTCGACTGCACCGATGCCGAGGTGCGCGAGTCGTCTGCCATTACGCACGCGCATGAGGTCTCCTGCAACGCGTGCGTCGAGTTCGTGGGACTCGTGCGCGAGGCGCTCGCAGACCCCGCCGCCACCCTCGACGCGCTGCGCACGAGCGAGGGCGGGCGGCCGCGCGAGGAGATTGGCTCGAGCGGGTTTGTGCTGCACACCCTCGGCGCCGCGCGCTGGTGCGTGGGCACCTCCGCGACGTATGCAGAGGCGGTGCTCAAGGCAGTGAACCTCGGCGAGGACACCGACACCACGGCCGCCGTGACCGGGGCGCTCGCCGCAGCCATCTGGGGAGCAAGCGCGATCCCGGCCGAGTGGCTCGGCGCGCTTCGCGCCAGGGACCTCATTGAGTCCTGCCTGTTCTGAGGTACTCCCAACAAGCGGGGCGCTCCCAATAAGCGGGGCGCTCACGACAAGTCTTCTTGGCAGCAGCCTTCTTGACTGCACGAGGCCCCATGGCCCGACCGTTCAGTCGGTGGGCTTTTCGTATCCCGCCGGGGGCCGGATACCAAAACGCCGCCGAGTGCGCGCTTCCGTGTCCGCATCCGTGTCCGTCTCCGTTCACCACATCCGTCAGCCACGCCACTCGACGCGCCAACGGCCACGCATTGACACGTCCCCCCCTTGCACTAGGTTGTATCTATCATTAATACATGTTGAGCAAGGCCGGGAGCCTACGGCACGGCGAACACATGCCATGGTCTACGCAGGGAGCAAGCCATGAACGACACGCGCTTCTCGACCGCCATACACATGCTGGTGCTCGTCTCCGAGGCGAAGGACCCCATGTCGTCCGAGCAGATCGCCGCCAGCGTGGGCACGAACGCGAGCCACGTGCGCAAGCTCGCCACGCTGCTGCGGCGCGCGAACGTCATCGAGAGCCGCCGGGGCGCGGCGGGCTTCAGGCTCGTCCCCTCGCCCGAGGACCTCACGCTCCTCGATGTGTACCAGGCCGTCTGCGAGAGCGAGCGCGTGCGCGTCTTCGAGGCGCACCGCAACCCCAACGACGAGTGCATCGTCGACAGGCACATCCGCCCCGTGCTCGACGGCCTCTTCGCCGAGGCGTCCGAGGCGGTCACGCGCGACCTTGCCTCGCGCACGCTCGCTGACTGCATCGCAAGGCTGCGCTCGCACGCGCGGGCGGCGGGGGACGCAGAGCCGGCCGCCCGAAAACCGACCGCCACCCACGCCGCCAAGGGCCAGGCCAACGTCACCAGGTAGCAGGTCCGCACCGAGCGGACGAGAGAGGAGAAGCACATGAGGGCAGCCATTCTCGACGCATACGACAAGAACGGACGCGAGCTTGCGGTGCGCGACGCCCCCATCCCCGATCCCGGCCCGGGCGAGGCGCTCGTGCGCGTGGCGACCGCCGGCGTGAACCCGCTCGACAACATGATCGTGCGCGGCGAGGTCAGGCTCATCGTACCGTACCGCACGCCCCTCGTGATGGGAAACGAGCTGGTGGGCACCGTGGAGAGGCTCGGGGCGGGCACGCGTGGCCTCTCCGTGGGAGACCGCGTCTTCGGGCGCATGCCCCTCGCCAAGATCGGCGCGTTTGCCGAGTACGCGGCCGTCAGCGCCTCGGCGCTCGCCAAGGTGCCCGACTACCTGAGCGACGAGGAGGCAGCCTGCGTGCCGCTGACGGCGCTCACCGCCCTGCAGTCCTTCGAGCTCATGGGGCTCCACCCCGGCGAGACGGTCTTCATCTCGGGAGGCACGGGCAGCCTCGGCGCGATGGCGATCCCCGTGGCCAAGGGCCTGGGCCTCACCGTGATCACGAACGGCAACGGCGCGAGCGAGGAGCGCGTGCGCGCACTCGGCGCCGACCGCTTCATCGACTACAAGAAGGAGAGCTACGCCGAGGTGCTCGCAGACGTCGACGGCGTGCTCGACACGCTGGGCGAGCAAGAGCTGCCGGCGCAGTTCTCCATCCTCAAGCGGGGCGGCACGCTCGTCTCGCTGCGCGGCCTGCCCAACGGCGACTTCGCGCGGCGCTCGGGGATGTCGCTCGTCAAGCGGGCGATGTTCGGCCTCGCCGGCCGCAAGTTCGACAAGATGGCCGAGCGGCGCGGCCAGACCTACCGCTTCGTGTTCGTGCACGAGGACGGCGCGGGGCTCGAGCGCGTGGTGGGCCTGTTCGGGGAGAGGCGAATCGAGGCATCCGTCGACGGGGTGTTCGACCTCGCCGACGTCAACGCCGCAATGGCCAAGGTGGCAGCCGGCGGATCCAAGGGCAAGACGGTGCTCAGGATCGCCTAGCGCCGCCCCAGGCCCCGCTTCCCGGGCATCGCGCAGCAAGCCGTGCACGAAACTCGCCTTCGTGCGACGTAGTGGCAACCCGCTTGCATGAAACTCGCCTTCGTGCGACGCAAAAAATGGTCCGCGCTGATAGTTGCACTTTTGTTCTGCATAATCATTGAATGCCAACTGGGAAGAGACCGAATTGCATGCAAGCTTTTCGCGCCATCCTCCCCGCGGTCCCGAAAGCACGTCGCACGAAGGGCAGTTTCGTGCACGGACACCCTCATTGCGTCGCGCGAGCGGCCGTTTCGAGCACGCAATAGGCCCGTTGCCGGCGCCATCCCCGTGCAAAAGCTAAAAACACGCGCCGGCGCATGCTTCTCGCACCGGCAAATCGGCCGCCACCAACCCGCAGCTCAGGTAAAAGCGTGAAGCTCGCGGGCGGCACCCCTACATGAGCGGCATCACGCGACGGATGTCCTCGCTCTTGGAGGGAGCCTCCTTCTCGAAGCGCGCGAGAAGCGGATGCTTGTCCCAGGTGCCAAGCGCCTCGCTCACGCGATAGGCCAGAACCTGGAAGAACGGCAGCTGGTAGAGAGGGGCGATCGTCCGCTCGGCGCCTCCTGCGGGAAGCGCGAGCACGCATGGGTCGTCGGTGTCGGCACCGACGCCGGCGACGCTGGTGTCGGCAGCGACCGGCCCTACGGCGTCCGTCCGCGTCGAGATCATGAACGCGCGATCCGTGACGTGCCGGGTCGCGCGGTACAGCTGGCGAAGCCTGCCGCTCCCCCGCCCGCCGTCATCCACGAAGAAGCAGGTGTAGCTCGGTGTGAGCTGCAGGTTGGGCCCGTGGTTGAACTCCTCGGCCTCGTAGGCGAAGCTCGGTATCTTGACCGTCTCGCCCACCTTGAGCGCCGCCTCCAGCGCCGTGCCAAAGCTCGCGTCGAAACCCAGCGCGTAGAGTACCGACATGCTCGTGAGCGCCTTGAAGTGCCGTTCCAAAAACTCGTCGGCGTGCTCCTGCACCCGCGCGTACAGGGCGCCCGCCGCGCGGATCTGGTCCACCAGCGAGTCATGCTCGGCGGCCCACAGGCGCCCGGTCCTCTCCGCCGCCTCTATCGAGAAGAGCATGAGGAACTCGACCAGCGTGACCATGCCCTTGGTCACGAATCCGACGAGCTCCGTGCCCGCGCCGTAGTCAACGAGCAGGTCGGCGTGGTCCCTGAACGTGGAGTCGAGGTTGGCCGTGATCCCGATTGCAGGGCGGCCGAGCTCGCGCAGGCGGTCGAGGGCCCAGATCGCGTTCGTCGAGCAGCCCGACTGCGACACCACGAAGCAGAGGGTGTCCTCCCCCGGCTCGAAGTCCGAGTAGAGAAACGTCGCCGGCTTGACCACCTCGACGGGATGCCCGAGGCACTTGCGCATGAGCGGGCGGGCGCACCAGGCTGCGTTCGCGCTCGAGCCGCACGCGATGACCCACACGCAGCGATAGGGCCGGGCGAGGTAGACGTCCACGAGCTCGGCGGTGAGCCGCACGCGGTCGTCGGCGTTCTGCACGATCGCCTGGGGCGTCTCGCGCACGTATGTGAGCATGGTCACGTCGCTTCCGCCAGACACGTCGTCCTTGCGCTCGCACATGAGGTCTCCCCTCGCCCGTCCTCGTCGGGCCGCTGCCCGGCCTGACGAGATAATATCAGATGCCGTTCGTCTCGCCGTCGGGTCCGTCTTCGTCGGAGCTGTCGTCTTGCGCGCCAACGGACGCATCGCTGGACTCGCCGCCAGAGCCGTTGGGTGCGCCGCCGGCGTCGTTGGACGCGCCGCCGGAGCCGCCGGACACCGTGCCCCCGAACCTCACGGTCCCGTCCCGGGTGGCGTTGAGCACGCGCTCCACCAGCCGGTCGACGTCGAGCTCGTCTCGCGCCGAGACCCCCTCCACGAGGCCGGCCAGGCTCACCCCGGCCACGACCCGCACGCCCTTGCGCCCCTGTGCGAGGGTCACGCACGCCTTGAACGGCATGCCGCTCACGAAGTCGCACAGAACGAGGATGCCGTCGCAGCCAGACATCGACCGGTAGGCGGCCGAGACCTCGTGCTCGAGCTGTCGCGTGCCCGCAAGGGACGTGAAGTCTATGGCGGAAAGGTACTCCTGCGGGCCGCAGATGAGCTCGAGCGCGGATCGCATGCCGCTCGCGAAGCTGCCGTGACCACAAATCAAGATGCCGATCATATTCCCTCCCCTGTGGTTGGGGCCCCGGGGCCGAGTCGTGCC
>JAGAWD010000454.1 GCA_017941585.1 Olsenella sp.
AAGCGGCTTGCCTAACCCTGCGACAAGTAAAGCCTCAGTCTCTTGGTAAGAACCTAATCAAAAGTAAGCCCCAGCTTCGGAACAACCGGAGCTGGGGCTTACGTTAAAGCGAGAAGAATCGTGGACGACCTACTGTCCCTGCTTGGCGTACTTAGCCTCGGTCGCCTCCTTGACGGGACGCCACCAGTCCTCGTGCTCGCGGTACCAGGCTATGGTCTGGTCGAGCCCCTCGGAGAAGTCCGTGTGGATGGGCCTCCAGCCGAGTTCGGTCTCCAGCTTTGTGGGGTCGATAGCATAGCGGCGATCGTGACCCGGTCGGTCCCGGACCCAGTCGAACGCATCCGCAGGCTGGCCCATGCGCTCGAGGATGGCCTTCAGGACGTGGATGTTGTCCCTCTCGCCGTTTGCACCGATGAGGTAGGTCTCACCGATGCGACCCTTGGTGAGGATATCCCACACGGCACGAGAGTGGTCCTCTGTGTGGATCCAGTCGCGAACGTTCTTGCCGTCGCCATAGAGCTTGGGACGGATTCCGCAGATGATATTGGTAATCTGACGAGGGATGAACTTCTCAACATGCTGGTAGGGGCCGTAGTTGTTGGAGCAGTTGGAGATGGTTGCGCGAACGCCGTAGGTGCGGTGCCAGGCGCGGACGAGCAAATCGCTCGAGGCCTTGGAGGAGCTATACGGACTCGAGGGCTTGTAGGGATCGTCCGGGCGGAAGCGGCGCGGCTCGTCCAGCGCAAGGTCGCCATAGACCTCGTCGGTCGAGATGTGGTGGTAACGGACATCGTACTTGCGCGCGGCCTGTAGGAGGCGGTAGGTGCCAACGACGTTGGTCTGGATGAACGGCTCGGGGTTGAGGATGCTGTTGTCGTTGTGGGACTCCGCCGCGTAGTGGACGATCGCATCGTGGCCGGGGACAAGCTCGTCGAGGAGCTTCTCGTCGCATACGTCTCCGACGACTAGGTCCACGCTACCTTCGGGAAGGCCTTCGATGTTCTTGGGGTTGCCCGCATACGTGAGCTTGTCGAGCACCGTCACGTGAGTCTCGGGATGGTTGCGCGCCACCCAGCGGACGAAGTTGCTGCCGATGAAGCCGCAGCCACCGGTAACGATGATATTGCGCGGCTCGAACGATTCTTCAGCCATCTAGGGCTCCTTGTCAGTTGTCTTGTTCCTACCTGGTCAGAGTCGCAACGTACTCCGCAAGCTGATGCTCCCAGTCCCTGGGGGTGAAGCCTGTCGCGGAGAGCTTGTCGAGCGCCAGGGTCGAGTAGCGGGGACGTGGTGCGATGGGGCCGGCGGCGCTGGCGTAGTACTTCTCCGTGGAAACGGGTCGCACCGCATCGTCGTTCCCATTCCTGAGCTCGAACACCTTTGAAGCAATCTGGCACCAGCTCTTTGTGGCTCCTGAACCGGTGAGGTCGTACGTGCCATACGGGGCGGGGTCGACGGGCGCCAATCCGTCGCGGTAGCCGAGGAGGTGGAAGATGCCCTTGGCCATCTGGTCCGTGAACGTGAGCCTTCCAGACTGGTCATCCACGACAGTGATGGCATCAAGCGAGTCAGATGGGTCCGCAACGCGATCGGAGAGCGCGGCCATCGTCTTCACGAAGTTGCGACCGTCTCCAATGACCCAGGAGGAGCGAACGATGTAGTGCCGAGGGCACGCTTCGACGGCAAGATCCCCGGCCGCCTTGGACTGACCGTACACCGAAAGGGGCGCGAGGCCCTCGTCCTCGTCATGCACCTCCCGCGTGCCGTCGAACACGTAGTCGGAGCTCACGTGAACCATGGTAATGCCATGCTCGGCACAGGTCCGCGCCATGAGTGCGGGACCAGTGGCGTTTGCGGCCCAGCAGACCTTCCTGCCCTCGGGGGTCTCGGCCTTGTCCACTGCCGTATACGCACCACAATTGATGACCGTTCCGTAGAGGTCCCAGTCGTACTTTGAGTAGTCCTCTGCCCTTGAGAGGTCAAAGGTATCGATGTCGCAGAAGTCGAACGTGTCTATGACGCCCGTCTCCTCCGCGAGGGCCCGCACGGCCCGGCCGAGCTGACCGTTGCA
>JAGAWD010000455.1 GCA_017941585.1 Olsenella sp.
CGAGACGTTGCGAAGGCAGCGCCTCAGCTCCCCGAAGTGCCGCACGTCCTCGAGGGCGACGTAGAACAGGATCTCTATCTTCCACTTGCCGCCGATGACCCTCTGCAGCGACGAAATCGCCGGACACCAGCTGACCTTGCGCGTCTCGCCCATAAATCCTCCAAATCTAGAGTACTCCAAAAAATGACAGTACTATCGAAATTGAATCTCACGCGAGATAGTGTAGGCAGACCGAGGGACACGTGCAAGAACAAGATGGGAACGGTGATACACATGAAGGTAACGTACTGGTCCGACTACGCATGCCCCTACTGCTACATCGGCGAGACGAGACTGGAGAAGGCCATCGCAACGCTTGGCCTCGAAGACGAGGTGGAGACCGAGATGAAGGCCTTCGAGCTGAACCCCGAGGCCCCCAGGGAGGTCGTTGGGCCCACACTCGACCGCTTTGCGACGAAGTACGGGCTGAGCAAGGAGGAGGCCGCGGAGCGCATCGAGCAGATTAGCCAGATGGGCCGCGATGAGGGCATCGACTTCAACTATGCGACCACGCTCAACACGAACATGCTCGACGCGCACAGGCTCACCAAGCTCGCCCACGAGCTGGGCAACGACACCTTCGAGCAGCTGTGCTTCCGCGCATACTTCGTCGACAACGAGGTCATGGCCGACCACGACGTGCTCAGGCGCCTCGCCGCCGAAGCGGGCCTTCCCAAGGCGGATGTCGAGCGCGTCCTCGCGAGCGACGAGTACGAGGACGCCGTGCGCGCCGACGAGCGCGAGGCGCAGTTTTCGGGCATCAGCGCCGTTCCGTTCTTCGTCATCGACGGCAAGTACGCGATGGCGGGATGCTACCCGACGGCCGAAATGGCAAAGGTCCTCCTCAAGGCACGGGAGGAGAGCCAGGCCGACGAGGCCGCGCAGGGAGCCACCTGCGGGCCAGACGGATGCGCATTCTGATGGGCGCCGAAACCAGCGTCGAGGTCTATCCGCTGCTCGCCCGCGGCGTATTCGCGACGTACGGCTACTTCGTCGTAGACGCTGCGAGCGGGCACGCCCTCCTGATAGACCCCGGGGCGCAGGCCGACCTGTTCCTCAAGGCCATACGAGAGAAGATGTGGACCGTCGAGGCGGTGCTTCTCACTCACGGCCACTTTGACCACATGGGAGCAGCAAATGCGCTCCGCGATGCTCTAGACGTACCGATTCTGGCGCACACCCAGGCAACTCGATATCTGGAGAACCCAGAGCTGAACCTCTCGGCAAGCCATGGGCTGGACATAAGGGTCCAAGGCGTGGTGACGTTCGAACACGGCGCGAGCATACCACTTGCCAACGGGAAGGTGTTCCTTGAGGTTGCCCACGTCCCCGGACACACGGACGACTCGTGCGCCTTCCTCCTTCGAAAGGAGGGCATCGCCTTCGTCGGAGACACCGTCTACGAGGGAGGGCCCGGCCTCACCGTCTTCCCCACCGGAGACGAGTGCGCGCTGCGAAAGGGCATCGAGTCACGGCTGCTCACGCTTCCGGAAGATACGCTCTTGCTCTCAGGCCACTCGCAGCCGACCACGGTTCACCAACTAAGACGAGCGATCGCGTAGCCAAATCAAGACGGTCCAAACACGGCAACGGATACGGACCTATTCAAAATCAAGCCCACAAGCACATATCCCGAGGGAAATGATGAATCCGCTCTCTCGAAGGGCGAAGAATCGATGATTCCGTCTGATTCGTCGTATTATCCCATACACTATGCGCAAGTCGAAAACGTACTCTGCAAGTCTGTTGCCCTCGCGAGGGCCCGGCCTCGCGTCGACGTCCATGTGGGGAGCTGGCCGTGAACCATCAGGAGTTTGTGAACTGCATATCGGTACCCTGCGCGGTCCTCTCGGTCGAGAGGACCGCGGACGGCAGCTGTGGGGAAATCCACATCGTGTGCTCGAACCAGTCCTACAAGGAGGCCATGGGGCCGGCGTACTACGACAACATGATCTACAGCGAGCTCGTCCCAAAGGACCCGAAGTTCGAGGACTTCTGCTTCAGGGCCGCTTTCCGCAAGGAGCGCATGCATGCCTACGTTGAGGTGAAGGCCCTCAGCGGCTGGATCGACCAGATCATGATTCCCATGGAGCCCGCAAGCGAGCGCCTTGGGTACTGCCAGTTCCTGTTCGAGTACACCGAGGGTGCCGAAGCCGACCGCATGGCCGGCGTCTCGATGGACACGGCGCCCGCCGCGATCAAGGCCTGCGTCACCCTGCTCGGCGCCAAGGACTTCACGCAAGGCGTCAACCAGGTCCTGAGCGACATCGTCGAATTCTCGGGTGCCTTCCACTGCCGCATCATGCTCATCGACCACGAGAAGAGACGCGCCATCAACTTCTGCGAGGCGTATCGCGACCTTTCCCTGGTCGACACGAGCAAGGGGACGGGGTCGATTCCCTACGAGGTCGTTGACTCGTGGGAGGCGATGATCGGCGTCAGCAACAACATCATCGTCAAGGACTCCCGCGACATGGACGAGCTCGAGAGGCAGAATCCAAGCTGGGTCGGGGCAATGCGCCACTACGGCGTGGAGAGCCTCGCCCTCGTACCCCTGCGCCGCGCATCGAACATCATCGGGTACCTCTACGTCATAAACTTCGACGTAAGCCGCGTAGTGAAGGTCAAGGAGCTCATCGAGCTCACCTCGTTCTTCCTGAGCTCCGAAATCTCAAACTACCTGCACATGAACCAGCTCAAGGAACTCAGCACCGTCGACGCGCTCACGGGCCTGCAGAACCGCAACGCCATGTCCCGCCGCATCGCCGAAATCGACGAGCAGGGCCTCGCCCCCTTCGGCCTCGTCAACGTGGACCTCAACGGCCTCAAGGTCGCCAACGACCGCTATGGCCACGATGCGGGCGACGAGCTTCTCAGACAGGCCGCCACCATCCTTCGCAAGGCGTTCCGCCAGGACGACCTCTATCGTATGGGCGGGGACGAGTTCCTCGTCATAGCCGTGGGCATCTCGCAGGGGGAGTTCGACAGGAGGGTAGACATCCTCCACAACAGCATGAAGAACAGCGCGGAGGTGAGCTTCTCCATAGGCGCGCTGTGGTCTGACGGCACGACGGACGTCTCGAGCGCCTACAAGCGCGCCGATGCCATCATGTACGCCAACAAGGAGGCGTACTACGCAAGCAACCCCAACCTGATCAGGCACTGAGGCCACCGAGAAGATCGAAAGTGATGCCTGAAACCGAGCCTCGGCATCACCGGGCATACGCCCGGAGGCTTTCGGCGCAAAGGCGGCAGATCATAGTTCTCTGCGTTAGACCGTATCCGAATCCACAACTCGAAAACCGAACCGCACTACGGACTACGCGACAACGTAACAACCGCAACGCCTCCGCAACGACCCTCTTTAGTCAAATGGGTCGCCGCCTTGCGCCCGGAAAGGGGGGCGCCGACAGGCCCCAGATAGGGCAGCCGGCAACTCGCTACACGTCGACCTCGAACGTGACCGTCTGGTTGCCGAGGTCGAGCTTGAGCTGAAGATCGCAGATGCGATCCGTGATCGCCTGGTAGTCGCACTCGGCTTGGGCGACGTCGTAGTTCGCGTACTCGTACTCGACGAGCGAGGGAGAGGCGTCGGAGCCCCAGCCATGGCGTCTCGAGACGCGCGTGCGCGGCTGGCGGGAACGCATGGCGTCGAGACGACGCTGCTCGGCGGAGAGCTGCGCGAGCACGATCAGGGCCTCGTCGATGGTGAGGTCGGAGTCGGGCAGGGTCGTCGCCATGTTGAACGCATGCAGCGCATGGCGGACCTTGCATACCTCGGCATCGATGGCGGCCACGCGGCCGCGGGTGGCGGCGTAGTCGTAGTCGGGGGCATCGTCCTTCTCGCCCTGGGCGAGGACGTAGGTGCAGGTGTCGTGCTCCTGCCTGAGCAGCTGCGACTTCTCGTCCTCGAGACGACGGAGGTGCTTGCCGGCGCTTGCGGAAGTGAAGGTCTTTTTCATGTGCGCGTCTCCTCTCGTACCGCTTTGCTGATAAGAAGTATCCCCTCGCGCCCAAGGTGCCAACGGGCACACATCACCCTAATCACCTTAGAAATCTGATGCGATTTGATATAATTTCCCGAAGTGTTGGAAACCGACGCGAGGAGCGCACATGGCCATCACTGCAAAGGACGCCACAAGTCTTGCCAGCCTCCTGCCCGACGGCATGCGTTGCGACAACAACCGCGAGCGTCTCCTGTGCATCGTCGAGATGCTGCGCTGCCTCACGGACCGCGACCACGTGCTCTCCAACGCCGACATCAGGGCGGTGCTACGCGCCTACTTCGGAGACGGCTGCTCGGCTGCCGAGAACACGATTGGCGCGGACCTTGACGCGATCGAGTCGAGCGGGTGCCTAGACCTTGGGCTTCACAGGACGCCGTCCGGGGTGTGGTGCGAGCGAAAGCGGCTCACGCCCGCGAAGGTGCGCCTGCTTTTGAACGCCGTGCAGTCGTCGCACTCCCTCACGAAAGAGCAAAGCTACGACCTGCAGGAGAACCTCCAGGACCTCATGAGCCGCCACCAAGACTATGTCATCACGGACCAAGTGCTCGTGGACCAGCGCGGCGCCAGGAGCGAGCAGAAGGTCTTTGCGACCGTCGACACGGCGGCACGAGCCATGTCCCAGGGGCGCAAGATCGAGTTCGAGTACACCTTCACCCACTTTTCGGGCAAGCCCCACGCGCTGCCCGGGGACGACGACCGCACGTGGCGCTGCGAGACGCCCGTCGCAATCTACTACTCTGAAGGCAACTACTACGTCGAGACCTACACCGACACCCCTTGGCGCCACGACAACAAGCTCACGAGAAGCCGCGCCGACCGCATGATGGGAACGCGAGTCTCAAAGGAGCCCGCCGACGGGAGCCGTGCCACATACGATGCCAAGCGCAGCGCGAGGAAGAGGCTCGAGCAGGGGTTCGAGATGGTCGACGGAGAACAGCGCATGGTGTTCTTGCGCGTGAAGAGCTGTGCGAGCAACATGATCTTCGACCGCTTTGGGTTCAAGACGAGGTTCGAGCAATACGACCCCGAATCCGACGACCCGGACGCGACCGCGCTCACGCTAGTCACCATCTGCCAGGCGTTCACCTTCTACCGTTGGCTCTCGTCGTTTGGCGAAAAGGTCGTCATAGCCAAGCCTCCCTCGGAGATGGAGCTAAGGAGCGGCTCCTGGAAAAAGCGGCTCGAGGGGGTAAGCAGGGAGCGGCTGCTCGAAGACTACGATTGTCTGGTGAGGGGCTTTCTCGAATACCTCGACGAAGCCCGTGCCCCGTATGGGGAGTATGAGCACGGAAACGGGTAGGCGCCACCGCCAGACGTTTCGGCAGACTGGCGTGCCTAGGCAGCCCTCTTGTTCGACGGCCTGCCGGCACCTCCGCGGCCATGGTCGCGTGGCTGGGCGCCGAGCGCACCGCCGCTCCACAGCACGTATCCGCTCGCGTCGAGCGTCACCTCGAGCGGCTTGACCTCCTTGAGCTCGTCGAGCACCTCCCCCGTCTCGGGATTCCTGCCTCTCTTGAGCGTGTTGCTGTTCTGGCTCTTGTACCACCGCACGTCGTTGAGCAGAGACTTCGCGTCTTCGAAGGCCTGGTCTTGCACATGGTTGCAGTAGTCGGTTAAGCGCTTGGCCGCCTCGGCCTCGTCGAGGGTCCTCGTCTCGTCGAGCACCGTGGACATGTCCTTAACGAGCTGCTTCTCCACCCTGTGCCAATAGGCGCGCAACGGCTTGCCTTAGACCTTGCACGAGTCGGGCTCGACGCACAGCGTGGTGAGCTCCTTGAACGCGTAGTAGGGGTAGGCCTGTGCATCAAAGGCGCCCTTGTCCTTGGCCGGCTGGCTGCGGCCATAGGATTCGTTCACGCTTGTCGCCGCGTTCGAGAGGGGCACGAACACGCCGTACACGCACGGACCCGTGGACTCCCAGGTCACGCAGCTTCTGTCGGCGGGAAGCTCGGGATGGACCTGCGCCACATGCACGCTGAGCGCCGCGTCGGTACCGATGACGCGCATGTCGGTGCGTCCCGTCCCGTCGGGCGAGTACTCGGTGCCCTCGAAGCGGTTGCGCATAACGGCCATGACGTCCTCGAGCGTCACCTTGCCCTTGGGATTGAAGCACAGGGGGTACGCACCCTCGGCGTCATACGCGTCGTAACCCCCGGCCAACAGCTGATGGCCGATCCAAGTGCGCATGTGGGAGTAGTCGGTGAGGGTCTCGTCACCGGAATAGGTCAGACGCAGGTTAAGCCTGCCGTCTTTGCCCTCGGTGCCGTACCTCGCGAAGCCCCTCTCCTTGGGCAGGCTCTCCAGCTCCTTGGAGACGATCGCGTCATCGTAGTCGTCCAAATGAGACACCGCCTCTCTATGGAGGTTGGCTTCATAAAAGTCTATCGCAATGCCGAATGGCCATGCAGACGTGACTGGGCCCGGTTCCGAACGTTCGAAACCGGGCCTATGAGACCACTATCGATGCGTGCCCAAGCCTCGCGCCGAGGTGCGTCAGACGGGTAGCCCTACGCCACACCGTACCAGCCGATGCCCTCGGCGTTCCAGCCCACCGAGACGAGCATGTCGTTCTCCTCGCGGCTCGTGGTGTAGTTGTGGGTGCCCACCGTGGCGTACGGGTTGTACTGGCGGAAGAGCGGCACGCCGCGCGCCTCGTCGGAGTACCAGCCGACCCCCTCGTCGGACCAGCCCACCGCGACGAGCGCGTCCCTCTCGCCCGCCGATGTGGTGTAGTGGTGGTCGCCTGCGAAGCCGTTGTAGAGGCGGTAGACCGGCTCGGCCGAGCTCTCGGGCGCGATCCAGCCCACGCCCTCGTAGGACCAGCCCACCGAGGAGAGCGAGTCGCGCTCGTACGCCGAGGCCGTGTAGAAGTGCTCGCCGGTGTAGGGGTTGTACAGGCGGTGCATCTCGACCCTGGCGGCGGGCTGGGGGGTCGGATCAG
>JAGAWD010000456.1 GCA_017941585.1 Olsenella sp.
CCGACGCCGACCCCGAGGGCGGCTACGCCCTCCTGCTGATGAGGAGGTCGGGCGATGGAGCCTAGAGGGACGTTCGCGAGGCGGCTCGCCCGCCTCATGGAGGAGCGCGGCCTCACGCAAGCGGAGCTGGGCAGGCGCATGCACGAGGAGGACCCCTACGTGGGCAACCAGACGCGCGCGATCAACAACTGGCTGAAGGCCCGCTCCGAGCCGACCTACCAGAGCCTGAGGCTGCTCAGGTCGGCCCTCGGCTGCACGTGGGAGGAGCTGATGGAGGGATGACACGCGAGGAGCGCATACACGAGATCCTGTACAGCTGCGACTCGCGGGAGGAGCTGGCAGAGCGCATCGCCACCTTCGAGGAATTAGTCGAGGCACTGCGATGCGACTAGGACATCGAGGCCTCGTGGGACGGCCTGCGGCACTTCTGGTACGTCGGCCTGACCGAGGAGGGCGTGCGCAAGCGCGACGAAGCCGAACGAGAGCATGCCGTCACGGGAGACACCAGCGACGGATACCACACCTTCAACGAGCTGTATCACCACAGGGCCGTCCTGTTCTCGGTGATAGTGCGCGACCACCCCGAGTTGGCGTGGAAGTCGAAGGCGCACCACGACGGCACCATGTACGACGGAATGTTCATCGTGGGCATCGAGACGCCAGATGGACAAGCCACCTATCACTACGACATCGACCCGTACTGGGAGATGTTCGACTGCAAGGAGCTTGAGCGTGCGCCCGAGTGGGACGGCCATACGCCTGACGAGGCGATTGAGCGAATTGCCACGCTGGGACGCGGGACGTGCAAGATACACGATTGTGAAGGCAGTTTTTCGGCGGTCAATAGGCCAGTGTGGCGATGTGACTGCGGGGCATTCATGACGCAATACACAGATGCGACCACCTATCACAAGCCACGTTTCTGCCCCAACTGCGGCAGGAAGGTGGTGAGCGAATGAGCGAGTTCAGGCTAGAGGTCACAGAGAGCAGCATCGACAGGTGGCTGCGTGAGTTTCAGCGCAAGCACGACAACCTCCGGCACATCGGAAAGAAAGAGCTTCGGGAGCTTGCCTACGCGCTGCACGACGACATTCCCTTGGGATACGAAGCGAGCATGAGACTGGCCGACTGGCTATTGCACGCCACTAGAAGGAAGAAACAATGACGCCGGAACTGATCTACAAGCTCTTCGCATGTCACATGCTCGGCGACTATGTATTGCAGAGCGACTTCCTCGCACGGACCAAGGGCGAGAGCTGGTGGCACCTGTTGGCGCACTGCGTGCTTTACGTGGTTCCGTTCACCGTGGTCTTTGGTGTGGACCAGCGCATTTTCTGGCTGTTTTTGTCGCACCTGCTCATAGACGCGATGAAGGCCCGCTGGCAGGTTATCGGCTATGTGCCAGACCAAATGGCCCACCTCGTGATGATGTTGTCACTCTACCTGACGGAGGTGGGCGCATGAGCATGCTAAGCACGCAAGTAGACGAGCTGCGGGAGCTGGCAACTAGGTATGACGAGCTTCAAGCCGGTGTAGTGAGGGCAGTCAGAATTCCCTTGAACATGGGTTCGGTTCTGCGAGAAGCAGCCGACACCATCTGGGAACTGCGGTGCAGGCTGGTGGACGCAGAGGACCGCGTGCGCAAGCGCGACGAAGCCGAGCTGGAAGCAATCGAGCGGGTCAATATGACCCATGAAAGGATGATAATGAGTCACTTTGCGACCGCCGTCCTAAGCGACGGCACCAAGACGCTTGAAGAGCTGCTCGCACCTTACCAAGAGAACAACATGGATGACGTGCCCGCTGAGTTCTTGGAGTTTCACGACGCTGCGGAAGAAGAGAGCGAGAAGTACGAGAACGACACCACCACCTTCGTGAAGTACAAGGGTCGTCTCTACTCCCCATATGACGCCGCCTTCAGAAAGCCTGACGCGTCGAGATACGGCTTCAGCACGTCCGACTACGAGGTGCCCGAGGACCTTCCCCGCATCAACATACCGTTCAAAGTTATCTACCCGACCATCGAGGAGTACTTGAGGGATTACTGCGGCTATGACGCCTTGGACGAGCGCACCGGGAAGTACGGCTACTGGGAGAATCCCAACGCCAAGTGGGACTGGTTCGAGGTCGGGGGTCGCTGGAAAAACTGGGCCGAGGACACGATTGGCGGGACCGTTGTCCGCGTTGGCGACATCACCTTCGACCCCGATTTCGAGCGTGAAAAGGCATCGGCGTGGTGGGACCAGATGCAAGTGGAGGACCCCCTCTACTTCAAGTTGGCGACTCGCGGGCGAACAAAGGAGCAATACGTCGAGAGCCAGGCCCATCTCTCGTTCAGGGCCTGCATAACGCCTGACGGAAAGTGGCACGAGGTCGGCGAGATGGGCTGGTTTGGAATGTCCAGTGAGTCGGGCGACGAAAGGCAAGATTGGGACCTCGCATTCTCCGAACGCTTCCTCACAGACCCAGACCTGACGCTCTTCGTTGTGGATTGCCATATTTAACCAACAATTCAAGGAGGGACTGTGATGCAGACGCAGGCAGAGGCCGAGAGGGCCATCCAGTCGTTCGAGGACGCGCGCCTCGCGCGGTACCTCGAATCGCTAGACGAGGTCGAGCGAGACCAGCCCGACGACCCGCGCGACTGTCCCGGATGGGACCTCGGCGAGTGCTGGGGATGCCCCCACGAGGAGTTCTGCTTCGCCGATGACTAGCCGCATCGAACGTATCGGAATATTGGATAGAGGGAGGCATCTATGAACACCATAGAGACGGTCGTCGTGGCCGTCGCGATCGTGGTCTGCTTCGCCCTGGTCTGCACGACCGTGGGCACCGTGGAGACCCATCGCATCGACGCCAAGTACGGCAGGCCCAACCGCAGGGGCGACCGTGGCGCCGAGTAGCCGCACGCTGGGTGACGTCGAGCGGGAGGTGGCCCTCGCGGGCTTCCTCCTC
>JAGAWD010000457.1 GCA_017941585.1 Olsenella sp.
CGCAGGTGGCGCCCGAGGCCGACGCCTTCACCTTCGCGACCATCGCGAGCCACACCGGCGTGACGGTGACGCCGGAGGACCTGTCCGAGGCCGAGGCCACAGACGTCCTGCAGGCGCTGCGCGAGGTGACGAGCGCCATGGACGAGAAGCAGGTGACCACTGGGTCGCGCTACCTGTTCATCACGCCCACGCTCAAGGGCATGCTGGACGACTTCAGCTATGCGAACCCGAACAGGAGCAACCGCGTGCTCGAGCGCTTCGCCCGCATCGTCGAGGTGCCGCAGGTGCGCTTCTACACCAAGATCGACCTGAAGAGCGGCGACGACGACGAGTTCGGCTACGCCAAGGCGGCCGCCGGCAAGGCGATCAACTTCATGGTCGTGGAGAAGAGCGCCGTGATCAAGTTCGACAAGCACGTGGCGAGCCGCGTGTTCTCCCCGGACGAGCTGGAGAGCCTGGACAGCTACATGATGAAGTACCGCAAGTACGGCATCGTGGAGCTGCTGGACAACAAGCTCGACGGCGTCTACGTGAGCGCCGCTCCCTCGGCGTAAGGGGGTGGCGCGGGCATGGTACCGACGATCGACTACGCGTACTACATGGGGACCTACGGCGGGCAGCTCTCCGAGGAGGAGTTCCTCGAGGGGCTGCCGCCCGCATGCGACCACGTGCGCTGGTTCTGCCACGACGCCGAGCCGGAGGGGTCCGGCGAGGAGGAGCTCTACCGTCGCGCGCTCTGCGCGTGCTGCGAGGCCTACGCTGAGCACGGGGAGGGGGCTGGCTTCACCGTCGGCGACTTCTCGTGGCGGCCGACCGCGCACTCGCTGCGCGGGGCGACGGCATCTGACTTGGCGAGCAGGGCGTGCGTGGGCATCCTGGGGATGATCAGCATGGCCTTCGCGGGCGTCCGCTGACTGCCATGACGCGCCTCCGTCCCATACCAAAGCGGCTGCTGCCCGACACGATGCTGGTGCGCGTACCGGACGGCGACGGCGGCTACGCTGAGGGCGTGGCCGTCGCACGTGTGCGCTTCGTCCGCTCGCAGGCTGCGGGCGACGACGAGCATCGGTCGGCCGACGCGGGGCAGGGGCGCGTGTTCGTGGACGCAAACAACTCCATCGGGGCTTTCGAGGTGCCCGCCGGGTCGCGCGTTGTGATTGGCGGGCACTCCTACCTCGTGGAGCGCTGCTGGGCGCGCTGCGGCTGGGACGGCCGCGTGCACCACTGGGAGCTCGACGTGCGGTGACGCGTGGAGGGCTGAAGAATCTTTGCGGGCCTGACCTGCGGATTAACAAGGCGATTAACAGAATCTTCTGGGAGGGGTTGACGATGGCACATGGGAGCGTGGCGCGCGCGGTGGCCGGCATGCTCGACGACGCGGGGTTCGTCTACGTGCACACGGCTCCGCCCTCCGCCCTCGACTGCGCCGAGCCGATCGTGTGCCTGCAGGGGCACTTCGAACGCGACGGGCGCATGGAGGGCGAGGAGCGCGGGACCGTTGCCGTAAGCGTGCTCGTCGTGCGCGAGCTGGCAGTTGATGCCGAGGCAGGCGCCGAGGCCTGCGAGCTCGCTCTGCGACGCTGCGACTGGGAGCCCTGGGCCGACTGCGGCCGCTATCGGATCGTGGCGCTGGACACGACGGCGCCGGCTTTCGTCGAACGCGACCGCTCCGGGCGCGTCGTGTGGGGCTTCGAGGTGCGGTGCACGGTTGCGAGGTCGCTGTGAGCAAGGGCAAGCGGAAGATGGGCTCGAGGAAGCACGGTGACCTGCGTGTGGTGCGCGTGCGGGTGGGGGCCGAACAGGCTGTGAGGGCCCAGCGGCGTGCGAGCACCCACGGGCGCGCGAGGGGCAACCTATGAGGTCGATCACGTACTGCGGGCATGACTTTGCCGACTGGTGTTCCGCCGAGGTGGTGGAGCGCGCGGCCTGCGACGTGGCCGCCGACGCCTATGCGGTGCCGGGGCGCTGGGGAGCGCTTCTTGTGGCCGGCCATGTGCCGCCCGTCGAGGTGACGGTGCGGCTGTTCCTGGACCTTGGCCTCCGCGCCGACGCGCTGCGCTTGGCCGATGCGCGCCACCTGCTGCGCTCCTGGCTCTGCGAGCCTGTCGGTGGCACGCTCGTGCTGCCGAGCGACCCCGAGGTGGAGTACCGGGATGCGCTGATGACGTCATGCAGTGATTGGGACTCGCTCTTCGAGGGCGGCTCCTGCGAGGTCACGTTCACGCTCTTCGATCCCGTGGCCTGGGGGCTCGGGCGCTGCGAGCGCACCGAGGCCTTCGAGGTCGGCGGTTCCCGGCCGACGTGGCCGACCTTCTCTTTGGTCGCTGCGGCTGGAGCGTCGGCGCAGGTGTCAGAGCTAGCCACCGAGCGGTTCGTGCAAGTGGAGCATACCTTCCGTGGCGGCGAGGTCGTTACCATCGACTGCGCCACCGAGATGGTGACGATCGACGGGCTCGACGCCCGCGTGTGCGTCACGCTGGGGAGCGACTTCTTCAGCCTCGATCCCGGCACCGCGTCCCTGCGGTATGCGGGGTGCATGGCGCACGAATGCTCGTTCACCGAGAGGTGGGCGTAGATGGCCGGCACGGTGCCCACGATCTACTGGTTCGACCGCTGGGATGACCGCATCGGGATCCTGCCCGTGCTCGGCGGGCTCGTGCACGACGAGGAGCTCAACGGCCACGACACGATCGAGTTCCGCAGCCGCGAGGTGCCGTCGAAGGGCGACCGCCTCCTTTGGCGCGACGGCGGCATATGGCGCGAGCACGTGGTGGTGCGCACCGAGGAGCCGCTCGAGGGGCCTTGCGAAGTGTACGCCGAGTCCTCGCTCTGCGAGATGCTTGACGACTTCATCGAGGAGGAGCACCTCGTTAGCCGCACGGCCGAGCAGGCCGTGGGGTACGCGCTGGCGCCGACGCGCTGGTCTCTGGCGTCGTGCGATGTGCCCGGCACGGCCGGCTGCGTGCTCTACCACGTGAACGCGCTCTGGGCGCTACGCCGCGTGGCGGAGGTCTGGGACGGCGAGGTGACGCCGGTCATCACGGTGGCCGACGGCCGGGTGGCAACGCGCGAGATCATCTTCGAGGCCGAGCACGGCGAATGGCGCGGGCTGCGGCTCACCTATGCCAAGAACATGGTTGGCTGCACGAGGACGGTACTCGACCAGGAGGTGTGCACGGCGCTCTATGGCTTCGGCATGGGCCTGCCCCTGGTGGACGAGGATGGGCGCTACCAAGGTGGCTACCGGCGCAAGCTCACCTTCGGAGAGGTGAACGGCGGCGTCGACTGGGTGGGCGACGAGGAGGCGCGCCTGGTGTGGGGACGCTGGGACGCCAGCCGCACGAACAAGGTACACAGCTTCGGCAAGGTCGAGTTCCCCGAGTGCACGGACCCCGCGACCCTGCTGCAGCTGACGCGCAAGGCGCTGGCGGAGATCGTGCGGCCGC
The DNA here is from genome assembly GCA_017941585.1 of Olsenella sp. Lineage (GTDB taxonomy): Bacteria > Actinomycetota > Coriobacteriia > Coriobacteriales > Atopobiaceae > Olsenella_J. The sequence goes on from JAGAWD010000457.1 coordinate 3,447, forward strand.
AGGTGAGCTACGAGGTGGACGTCGCCGCACTCGTGGGCGGCGATGCCGGGCTCGGGGACACCGTCGCGGTCGTCGACACGAGCGAGGGGCACGGCTGGCGCCTCAGGGCCCGCGTGGTGCGGCGTGTGCGCACGTTCGGGGATGCGGTGACGTGCCGCCTGACCATCGGCGCCGCCCAGCGGGCCGACTACGAGGTGCAGAGCGGCCTTGTGGCCGAGGTGGCCGAGCTGCGCGGGGACGTTGCCGGCATCGACGGCCAGCTGAGCGTGGCCACGAGCACCGCCTACGTGCAGGAGGCCGTGACCGGTGCGGTAGACGAGATGGTCGACCTAGAGGACCTGGACTTCTGAGGCACGCGGAGCGCGCCTCTTTGCCCTGCCCACATGCCCCGCATGTGCTCATTGGGCGGGTGCGGCCGTGGCGCAATGCGCCTTCGGCCGCTCGGGGTGCGTGGGACGTGCGTGCGCATTGCGCCACGGGCGGACCCGGACGTTGCGCCAGACGGCGTGCCGGTACGTGGCGGCCGTGCGCAACGAGGCGGCGAGCTTGCCTGTGACATACGCCTAACCTCTGGTTCGACGAAGATGGAGGTGCCAGGGTGGACGAGTACGGGCTTCACGAGATCGTGTGGAACAGGGTCGACGAGCGCTTCGAGGAGGTGCTCGTCGCATCAGCCGCAGATGCCATAGGCCGCGGGATTCTGCTTGAGGTGAGGCGGGACGGCGAGCCGGCTGACCTGACCGACACCACCGCCTACCTGCTGTGGCGGCATCGCGTATCCCAGAAGCGGGGCACCGTCGCCTTTACGGATGTGGACGCATCCACGGGCACGCTCAGGGTCTACTACCCGGCCGCCATGTGCGGCACCGCCGGCTACGTCGACGCACAGGTCATGCTCTCCTTCATCGACGGCAGCTACGTGAGCTCCCGCGTGTTCCAGATCCGCGTCGAACCCGTGCTGGTCGACGGCACCGAGCAGGAGGACGGATTCACGCTTTTCGTCGGGGCCATCGAGGCCTACAGGCATGCCGAGGAGATCACTACGGACGCGGCGCTCGCCGCGAACGCCGCTGCCGAGCTGGCCGACCTTGCGCGGGCGGAGCTTCTCGCAGCAGCCGAGCGCGGAGACTTCAATGGCAGGGATGGTACCGATGGCGCGGATGGCAAGGACGGCGCCAACGGATCTGACGGCATCAGCCCAGTCGCGACAATCACCCAGACGAGTGATGGTGCGACGATCTCGATCACCGACGCCAATGGCACGACCACCGCTGAGATCAAAAACGGCCCCAGGGGCTACGTTGGCAAGACGGGCCCGAAGGGAGACAAGGGCGACACCGGAGACACGGGGCCGCAGGGACCCAAGGGCGATACGGGCGACATCGGCCCGAAGGGCGACACCGGACCAGCCGGTCCACAGGGGCCGAAGGGCGACACGGGACCAGCGGGGCCAGCCGGGTCGTCTGGGACGGAGTTCACTCCCGTCGCGCCGCTCGTGCTCGAGGACGGCGAGCTCACCGTAGACCTCTCGGGCTACGCAGACGCAGAGGACCTCGCCGGGATGTTCGAGAGCGGCATCAACGTGCTAGAGCTGGGCCAGAACGCCACGACCACCTTCTCGGGTTACACCGGCGGCTACCAGGTGGGCGAGCTGCTGTACAGCACACGCTCGGACTCGCTCTGCCAGGTCACCGCCATCGACGAGGCCCAACACAAGGTGACCGCCAGGGGCATCGTGGAGCTGAAGCGCCTGCGCGGGCTCATCGAGACGACGCTCGACGTGGCGCCGGGGCAGACGGGCTCGGGCTACACGAAGGTCGGGGGCAACGCGCTGGCGGCGGGGACGCTGCTGCTGAACGTGACGAGCGGCAACCTCATGCGCGTGACGGCCGACGTCACCAGGCCCTCATACACAACCTACAGCGTGAACGTGCAGGTGGAGGGCGTGGGGAACGTCTACGGCGGCGGGTCCACCATAACGGCGCAGAGCCCGCTCTCCATCGACAACGGCGTGCTCTCGATCGACCTCTCGGCCTATGCGACCAAGCAGTACGTGGACGACAAGCTAGCGGCGCTTGACGACCTCTCGGGGGTGAGCTTCTGATGGCTGTTGGAACGATCCAGACCTCGATCCTGACCGACATCGCCAACGCGATCCGCTATCAGGCGGGCGTTGCCACGACGTTCCGGCCGTCGCAGATGGCCGCGGCCGTGGCGGCTCTCGACGGGACGGACGCGGGCGGCTACGTGGAGCGGCCATACATGGAGCTAGAGAGCGGGGTGCTGTCGTCTGCCGTGTTCGACGACATCGCCGACGCGATCCGCGCTCAGAACGGATCCAGCGACCAGTACGCGCCGGGCGAGATGGCAGCCGCGATTCTCGGGCTCACGTGGGATACCGGCGTGAAGGCGAGGGCTATCCTCACGGGTGACGGCACGCTTGAGTTCAACTACCGCGACGGGCGGAGCTCCGACGAGGGGACGATTGCCCAGTGCTGGGACGTGGACCCCGCAGGATACGCCTCCGACACGGTGCGGCCGTGGCATGCGGCGAGGGCGCAGGTCAAACGTGTCGTCTTCGACTCCGACTGGTCGGGAGCCGGCGTGACGAACTACGCCTACTGGTGCACCGGGATGCTTGCGCTCTCTGAGGTGTGCGGTTTCGAGCAGTGCTCGGGCGCCACGGACGTGAGGCAGATGTTCACGAGCTGCACGAGCCTGGACAGCATCTATGCGACGTCGTTCGACAACTCGGCGATCGCGAGCTACGCGAGCGTGCTCTACGGATGCAACCGGTTGGTGGGTGGCACGGGCTACGTGCCCACGAGCACGGCAGGCAAGGCGGCGCTCTCGCTCGGTTCGTCGGGCGTGCTGACCGACCCGAACGCGGACGCGCGCACCTGGGTGTGGGGCCACCTCTACGTGGACGGCGAGCTAGTCATCAAGGCGAGCGACACGCCGGAGGCCTCGCGCGCGCTCACGTGCTCGGGCAGGGTATGCACCAACGCGCACTACCAGGCGGCGGGATGCACGCCCTGGTATGACAGTCGTGCATCGGTGCGCCTGGCGACCTTCGCGGCGGACCTCGCGACGGCCACGCTCGCGAGCATCGACTACTGGTTCTACTCCCACACGGCGCTGCTCACGGTGTCGGGTTGGGAGAACGTGCGCGGGCTTGCGTCGCTGCGCTACGCGATGAACGGCTGCTCGGGGCTGGTCTCGCTGGACCTTTCTGGCTTCGACCCCAGCTCGCTCAAGGATCTGTTCTACGCGTTCGCGCAGTGCAAGGCTCTCGAGACGATCTACGCGGACTCGACCTGGACACTGCCAAGCGGGTGCTCGGGGCTCGGGACGTTCTACAACGACACTAGGCTCAAGGGTGGCAACGGGACAGAGTACAGCTCGAGCGCCTACGGGTACGCGCGGATGGTGATTGACCGCGAGGGGCAGGCAGGGTATCTGACGGCTGCGGACTAGATATCTTTCTATGCAACTCAATCGAGAGAATTCTCATTCGCCATCGTCGGGAATCAAGACGGCTCGAATAGATCTCTCCAATTGCTTCTGTTGTGACCTAGTCAAATAGCTGGAAGTACGAATCAAATATCTACCGCAAGTAGAATGCGAACCAGAACCTGCGATTGATTGGAGCGGTCTACCTAAATACCTGTCTCGTTTTGTGGCATCTGCCTCATTTCTGTATACCTCTATGCATCCTCCGCCATCAGTGCCAACGTCAATCACATCGTCGTTGTCAATCTTGTCCTCAGGCAGCTTGCTAGTGTCAACGAGGTCGCTTGTAAAGTAGACTGCGGCTACATATCCATGCTCTGCCTTCAGCCCTCGATTTGGATCGTGGTACTTCGTAACCGGTGTAGGCGACTGTATGTGGTCAAGGCCCGAAATCTTCTCTATTACGAGCGCCGACTCCTGTTCCGTCAGTTCCGAGGATACTATGGTCTCCTCGCCTACATCACCATCCCAACCTCCCTTGACACCACAGCTCGCAGGTCCTATCCAAATGAGATAGCCTACCCAAGCTGCAACAATGATACCGATGCGCGCCTTGTCTCCCAACCTCTTGTTGCGAAGCACTAGGATCGTGAGCGGAATCGGAAACGCGAAAAGCCAACCCAGAACCCAGAGCCAAGTCCGACGCCTTTTCGGCTCTGCGGGCTCTGATTGATACTGCGGTGAAGTGGATTGAGCGTCAAGCTCTGCTTGAGCTCTTTGCCGTCCCTTCTCAAACTCATAGCCCGCCTGTTCGGCATTGTCGTACCTGATATGCTGAGCCTCGTCATCGACTGGGAACACGGCCGAACAGTACGGGCACTTTGCTTGGCGCTTCTCGACATCGACATCCAAGTTCGCACCGCAAGACGGGCACGTCAACTCAATAATCTTCATGAGGCCTCGCTATATGGTTCTGGACTACAAAAGGGCTTCCGGGGGGATTGGCGGGGGTGTCTGAGCCGCATCCTGCCTGAACAGTTTAGACAATTCTGGAACATTGGCCGCAGCTGTCCAGTCGGTCATACCTGGGGCCCAGACAAACGATTCACGGTTTATCATGCCTTTATCGAGCATTTCAGCCAGCTGTTCCACCGAGAACGGCCCAGCTGACTTTCCGTCTATGACAGCGTTGTATTGAACCCGGGGAATCGGAGGGGGCGTCTGCGACCGAGTGGCCTGCATGGTTGAGCCCATCGCCTCAGCCATCATGTCTGCCACGCCCTTAGCCACGGTTCCACCAACCGCCATCCCAGCCATCATTCCCGCTGGGCTAAATCCGTCGCTAATGGTGTCACCACCGCTTGAGCCAAGCGTGCCTAGCGACTCGGCGGCAGCCCTTGCAACCTCCGCCTTGCTACTTGCCCTGTAGGCCTCCATATGGTCTTCTATGGTCTGCATACGTTGCGCGTACTGACTCTCCTCGCGCTGCACGCGCAAACTCTCTTCCACATCCTTTGCCCTGATGCGCTGCATATCGGTGACGTTCGCGGCATCGGCCTGAGCCCTTGCTCTAGCAACCACGGAGACGGTATCCCGAGTCACCTCCATCAGCTTCTTATAGCCCTCACTCTGTTTGTCGAGCTCTATCGCCTCTATGTCAACGGCGCTTACGGTGACTCCGAAGACTCTCTCTAGCTGGCTTCTGATTCCAGCCTCGACGAGTTCGCTGACCTCGAGTATTCGCGACTCAATCTGAACCACGGGTATGTCATGCCTGCTGGGCGCGTTGGCGACGATGCTCTTTGCGTATCTCGTAACTGCTCCACGAATCTGTTCTCTGAACGTTTCGAGCTCGAAGTCGTTCAAGCCATGGAGCCTCACGAAGTCGCGATAGTTCTTGATGCCAAACGTAATCGAACCCCTCACAGCGGCTGGCACGCCAAAGTCGGGGTACCTTGGGTCGAAGAGGTCGAAGTATGGGACCCCGAACTTGACTTGGATGGCCTGGGCTAGATTGATGAAATAGACCTCAGCCTGGAAAGGTGTGCCGCCGTCATAGGCTTTACCGATGAGAGAAGCAAAGACTGGTAAGTTGCCAGTCTCGAGCAGCCCGTCGAACGGGCCTTCGATGTAATCCTGCTTCCGTTCGTCAATGGCATTGACGAACACGGCAACCGAGCCCTCCCTCACACGAAGGGATGACCCCCATCTGATTGCGTTCTCCCTCTTTGATGCATTTGCTTGGCCACTTGGACGCCACTTCCAAATCAGATACGACTTCTCATCGCATCTAATCTCATCCATGAAACCACCTTCGCGCTTCTTTCCAAACAAACCCATGGACAGACTCCCTCCGCGCAGACAGTTTCTCAATTATTGCACATGGGGTTGCCACAATCGTTAGCTGACGGTTGAGCGTTTGGTATTGCGGCACTTGATGCTCGATTGCTTGAATTGCAGTACTAGGTTGTGACACAGGTTGACACTTCGCTTGCAGGTAAACCCCAAGCGAAGGAGGTCCCCATGGAGTCGGTGATCACGGCTGTGGTCACGGGGGTGCTGACGCTGGTCGGCGTCCTCGTCTCCAACTCGAGAAGCCAGGCGGTGATCGAGGTAAAGCTCGACAACCTGGCGAGCAAGGTGGAAAAGCACAACTCGATGGTCGAGCGGACCTACGGGCTCGAGCGCCGCATGGCGGTGCTCGAGAGCGAGGTCGAGGCCATGAGGAAGGACGGCTGACATGGGTGACTTCCTGAACTCCAACTCCTGGCAATGGCGCCTGGCGCGCACGATCGTGCAGGGCGTCCTTGGCGTGATAGTGGCGAATCTGGACCTGATCCTGGGCTGGTGCGTGGTCGACCCGAGCGCGAGGGCGCTCGTCGTGGCGCTGGTCATGGCGGTGCTCTCTCCTGTGATGGCGGTGCTCGGCGGAGACCCCGACCGCACGCAGGAGCTCGGGGGTGGTGCGCGATGAGCATGCCCCAGGAGATGGTGCGCGACTGGGCGTTGGGCGAGGTGGGCTACGTGCCCTCCACTGGCAAGTACAACAAGTACGCCGAGTACCTGGACCGCACGGATCTCTACAACGGGCCGAAGAACGGCTACGACTGGTGCGACGTGTTCGCAGACTGCGACTACGTGAGCAACTTCGGGGTCGACGTGGCCGTGCGCATGATTGCGCAGCCGCTTCACGGCTGTGGCGCTGGGTGCCCTTGGAGCGCCTCGTACTACCGCGCGGCCGACCAGTGGGACGGCGACCCCTCCGTTGGCGCGCAGGTCTTCTTCGGGCTGCGCGGGAGCGAGAGCCACACCGGTATCGTCGTGGGCTACGACTCAGGGCACGTCTTCACCGTTGAGGGCAACACCGGCTACTCGGCCGGGTATCGCGGTGGCGCGGTTCTGAGGCGCACCTATGCGCGCAGCGACAGCCGAATCGTCGGCTACGGTGTGCCGGACTGGTCACTCGCGGGAGGGGATCCGCTTGTGCTGCCCAAGAGCAACGTGCTCGAGCAGACAGGCGAGCTCGAGGTTGACGGATACCTGGGCGTGCAGTCGGTGACCGCCTGGCAGAGCGCTCTGGGGAGCACGGTCGACGGGTTCGTGAGCTCTCAGTCGTGGGAGGACTGGGGCGCGACGCCCCGCCTGGTGGCCGTGGAGCGCGAGATGTTCGCCACGGGGTCCGAGCTCGTGCGACGCGTGCAGCACGCCGTGGGCGCCGAGGAGGACGGGCTCATGGGCTCGCAGACGGTGCGCTGCCTGCAGGCGTGGCTCGAGGACCACGGCTTCCCGTGCGGCGGAGTCGACGGCGTGCTGGGGATCCTGACCGCCAAGGCGCTGCAGCGCTCGCTCAATGCGGGGGCGTGGTCGTGATGGGCAGGAGGCCGACGCCGAGAGGACGTGCGGAGAGGCCGGGGCGCGTGGCCACGTTGCTGTTCTGTGTGGTGATGGTCGCGCTGCTGGTGGCCTCGCTGTGGTTCGGGCTCTCTGGGGCCGGAAAACATGGCAAAGCGGCTGCCGTGCATACTGTGACGCATGACAGCTTGGCTCCCACCTATACCTACGACGGCGAGGTGATCCGCTGGTACGTGCTCGTGGATCCGGACACGTCCGTGCAGTACCTCGTCAACGATAGGGGAGGGTGCTGTGTGAGGCTGGACTCATACGGTCGACCCATGGGAGTGCGCGATGAGTGATGACGGGCTGCCTGGCGTGGCCGTGGTGGCGGCGATGCTTGTTGGGATGCTCGCCGTTGCGGGATTTGCGCTCAGGCTGCTGCTGTGGTTCTTCGTGGCCGTGATGGTGCTCGTACAGGGGTAAGGCGCGGTAAAAACCGTGAGGAGTGCTGCCCACTGGACGGTAGCGTCGGAAGCCCATTGCACGTTATTACTTCGAGACAGGGGATATTTGAGGGGATATTCGCACGTCCATTGGGGGTCATTGGAGTACACTGGAGTCCAGAAGTTCGCAGGATAGGGTACTGAAGGGTATGCGTGGGTACGCCGCGTCGGCGCTGACACGGAAGAGGTCACAAGTTCAAATCTTGTAACGCCCACCA